>JBFXBK010000035.1:0-38177 GCA_050183255.1 Polyangiaceae bacterium
CTGCCCTGAACAGCCACACCCGGGGCCACAGCTGGCGCTGCTGACGTTGCCAGTAGATCGAGTTCGTGTAGGCGATGCCTGGAAGCGTTGCGGCGTGTGCGATGCGCGCGTCGATTTCGAGTTCGTCCGGGTGCAGGTTCATGCGCGGCCCCGACTCTCCCCCGTCTCGAGGGCGCCCGCAATCAGGTGCGCCACGCGGAGCGGCTCCGGGAGCGATCCGTGGAGCGTCGAACGCTGCAGCCACTGCGCCGCCAGGCTGCGTCCCAACCCGACGCGCTGCACGAACACGCCGCGCAGCGCTTCCATCGGCCCTGCAGCGTCGATCAGCTCCCACTTGCGCTCGCCCCCTGGCAGCTTGCGCAACGCCGCACGGATTTGCGCCATCCGTGGCTGACGGCGCGCCACCACCATCACGGGGAGCCCCGTCAGTTCATGCAAGCCGTGTACATCCACTACGTTGAAGCCAGCGAGGGCGATGCCCTGGAGCAGGATCCCACCCACGTGGCCTTGGTAGTGAGACTCGTTCAAGAGTCGCGCGATGCGCTCGGTGGAGTTGCGCCCGTCGCGGCGCACCTTGCCGACCAAGACGCCGTCCAGGCGAGTTCCCGCGAACACCGTCCCCACGAAGCGGACATCTCCACGGAAACGCGTGCCAGCGACGTCACGGGGAAACGGGCAGTCGTCGATACCTAGCAGATTCACGCGGCGAGCTTACTCACCCCGCGGGCAACGGACTCGAGTAACGGCTCCCGAAACGAGGCGTGGGGGCCACGCGTCCAACGTGGCGTCCCCGCCACGCTCGGCGACCTCTCGCCTGGAATTCGCGCAAATATCGCGGATCTCGCCCATCGCCGGCACCGGCACGTCACTTGCTGAGCACCCAGGCATGAACACGACCCGACTGCCCGGAACCCTGCGCCTGCTCGCGCTGACCAGCGCCCTTGCGCTCGCTGCTAGCGCCTGCGGCGGCAGTGATGACGGATCGACTGGCGGCGATGGCGGCTCCGGCGCCAGCAGTGGCTCTGGAGCGAGTGGCGGCTCGGGCGCCAGCGGTGGCTCAGGCGGGGGCCAAGGTGGAAGCGGCGGTGTTGGTTGGCAGACGCTCGTCTCGGGCGACTGGAGCATGGACCCCGGGAGCGAAGGCTACGTGTGCGTGCGCTACACGGTTCCCAAGGACGTCTTCGTCAGCGCGTTCCGACCCGTTGCGCCCTTCGGCACGCACCACACGGTGCTCAGCGTGGAAGAAGACGGTAAGCCGGACGGTCAGTACGACTGCACCGGCGGGATGAACGGCCCGCGCATGCTCTACGGTTCAGGTGTGGGCACGGATCCCCTCGAGTTTCCCACAGGCGTCGCCGTCAAGATTGCCGCGGGGGAACAGATCAACCTGAACCTGCACCTCTTCAACGCAACCCCCAAGGCCATCACGGGCACGAGCGCCATCGAGATCTTGGCGGTCGATCAAGCAGCGGTGGAGCACGAGGCGATCGCCGTGCTCGCGGGCAAGGACCAGGGGCTGTTCGTCGACACGGGCGAGACCACGCAGACTGGCTTCTGCACTTCGCCCATCGCGCTCAACGTGTTCGCCGTAATGCCCCACATGCACACGCTGGGAAGCCACATGAAGGTCACCAGCCTCGGCAGCAATCCGAGCACGTTGCTCGACACCGACTACCAGTTCGAGGAACAGCGCTTCCGCCTGATTGACCCGCCGGTTCAGATGCAGAAGGGCGATCAACTTCAAGTCGACTGCACGTACATCAACGATACCGGCGACGCCGTGCGTTACGGTGAGAGCACGAATGACGAGATGTGCTACGCGGGCGCGTTCATCTACGCCGAGGATCCAAGCATCAAGCTGCAGACCAAAGGCGTGACCTGCACTCAGTAGCGGGCCGCGCTCGCGCGCTTGACGTGTTTCCTCGCGGCATTGATGACTGAGTCGGGGGACGCGCCCGGCGGTAGCGTGGCTCCGTGTTCGCCCTGAGCCCAGATCGGCAATATATCGCAGACCCAAGTTGCGCTTTGTCCGCCCATTCGCTGATAGCGAGATACGCGAAGGGCGAAATTTCAAGGGATCCGCTGAGATGCGCGCGTCGAAACAGACGTTTGACCGGCCAGCTGGCCAAGTCGTAGACTTGCAGCATGACGCGGGTAAGGAAGGGTGCGACGGGGCGCGCGACCGCCGGCTGGGCCCTGGGGTGCGCATTGCTTGGCTTGGTTGGGGTGAGCTGTGGCGGCGATGCGTCCAGCACGTCCGAGGGCACGGCGGGCAGCGGGGGCATCTCTGGTGCCGCGGGGAACAGCACGGCCGGGACCGCAGGGACCACTGGCGGCGACGGCGGCGTGGGTGGAACGGCGGGTACTGCTGGCAGTGGCGCGACGTCGGGCAGCGGGGGCAGCGCAGGAGTCGCTGGAGCCGGCGGAGTCGCTGGAGCTGGCGGTGCAGCCGGAGCGGGAGCCGCAGCAGGCACGGGCGGTACAGCGGGTACGGGCGGTGCAGCCGGAGCTGCTGGGGCGCCGACCTTCAGCGGCGTGAGCTGCGCCTCCCCGCCACCCACAGGCGCACCGACGCCTCCCGCCCCCAAGACCTATTCGGGCACCTGCCCAGTCCTGGTGAGCGGCCGCAACACCATCTCGTCTGGAGGCAAGGACCGCGAGTTCCTACTTATTTTCCCCGAGGATATCCAACCAGGGGAGCAGCTACCGGTGGCCTTCTTGTGGCACTGGCTGAACGCCTCCGCGAACAGCTTCGCGACCAAGGGCGAGGTACAAGCCGCCGCCAACCAGCAGCGCTTCATCGCGATCATCCCCGAGGCAGACGACAACGCGCTGAACGTTTTCACTTGGCCATACACCGTCGCGACGCCAAGCACTGCGATTCAGGCCGAGCTTGGGCTATTCGACGACCTGCTCAGCTGTGTCTCGCAAGAGTTCGACACCAACCTGAGCTGCGTCAGCAGCATCGGTGTGAGCGCTGGTGCCCTATGGACGGTAGTCCTCACCGGGAACCGCTCCGAGTATCTGTCGAGCGCGATCGTGCTCTCTGGCGGTACCGATGTGGCCCAGGTGAAATCCTACGTAAAGCCCACGCGGAAAGTGCCCGAGCTGGTGTTGTGGGGCGGCCCCGCCGATCAGTGCGTGACCATCAACTTCCAGACCGCGTCGCACAACTTGGAACAACACCTCAGCGATGACGGCCACTTCCTGTTGGAGTGCGTCCACAACTGCGCACACACGGAGCCGCCCTTCGATCCGCCAAGCGGTGGCTCGAAGTACACCGGGCTGTGGCAGTTCTGGCTGGATCACCCGTATTGGCTTCCCGCCGGGCAGAGCCCTTACCTCAGCGACGGCATTCCTGCGGCGACGCCCGAGTGGTGCGCGATCGGCGCCGGGAACGCGACGCCGCGCACCGGGATGTGCGAACCGGCAGACTGTCCCTTCTGACCGACTGAGTCACCGCCACGTAGGTCAACGCGCCGTCCGACTTGGAGCAGAGCGCGCCTACGCCTATCGTTGCGCGATGCAGGCTGCGGCATCTCCCTTTGGGCGCTACGTGCTCAAAGCGCGCATCGCTCGCGGCGGCATGGGCGAGGTGTTCCTGGCGAGCGCGGTCGGAGCGGACGGCTTCGAGAAGCGCGTGGTCGTCAAACGTGTGCTGCCGAGCCTCTCCGGCAGCCACAGCTTCGAGCAGCTGTTTGCCGCCGAGGCGCGCCTGATGACGCGCCTCGAGCACCCGAACATCGTGCAAGTCTTCGACTACGGTCGCGGCAGCTTGGGCGATGCGTTCTTGGTGATGGAGCTGGTGGACGGTGCCGACCTGCGCGCCTTCCACCAGGCATGGCGAGACCGCCACGGCCCGTTTCCTTTAGGATACGCGTCTCATATCATGCAACAGGTGCTGCGCGGCCTCGAGTTCGCCCACGCCAAGGTGGAGCTGGTGCACCGCGACGTCAGCCCCGGTAATGTGCTGCTCTCACGCCTGGGAGAGGTGAAGGTCGCTGACTTCGGGGTTGCCCAGGTAGAGC
The DNA here is from genome assembly GCA_050183255.1 of Polyangiaceae bacterium. Lineage (GTDB taxonomy): Bacteria > Myxococcota_A > Polyangia > Polyangiales > Polyangiaceae > JAHBVY01. Next base: position 4,029 of record JBFXBK010000035.1, read on the forward strand.
TGGTCGATGGTGTGGAACTCGTCGGCAAAGCGGGATACGTCTCTCCCGAGCAGGTGAACGGCGGTGACGTCGACCTGAAGAGTGATCTGTTCGCCGCTGGGGTGATGCTCTACGAGCTGGTCACTGGCGAGCTGCCCTTCAAGAGCCGCGAGCGGGACACCACACCCATTGCGCCGCGGCAACTGCGCCCCGACACCCCGGAGGCGCTCGAGTCATTGATCTTGCGCTGCCTGATGCCAGAGCCCGAAGCCCGGCCAGTAAGCGCGCGCGAGGTCTCGAGGGAGCTCGGCCGCCTGGGGCTGCCGAGTGTGCAACCCGACGAGCTGGGCGAAGCTGTCGCCGAGTTGTTTCCGCACGAAATGACCGGTGAGGCGCTCCAGTCGCTTGGCGCGGACAGCGGTGACAAGCCGCTGACTGAGCTGCGGCGGGGAGAGAAGGGACTCGATTGGGCACCTGATGCGCTCTCCCTGGTGCGCCAGACGGGGACCATTGACGCAGGGAGCATTGACTCGGGAGACGCAGGAGCCATTGACACAGGGTGGAGAACGGAGGCGCTCGAAGACGACCCAGCGCCGCAGTCACCCAGACCGATCGGCGAGAGCAATGGCTCCCCTCCCCCCCAAAATCTCGGCACACAGACGCCTCTGCCTGTGGAGCCACGAGAGCAGCCCTCAGCGATTGAATCCCCACGGCAACGGTCGACGACGAAGCCGCTGCTAGTTTTTCTGGGGGTGAGCGTGCTCCTGGCAGGCGTGATCGCCGGCGTCTCCCGCCTGCGCGGCCCAGCGACGCAGGCGCCGAGTGAAGCGCCTTCCGCGATCGACGCCGTAGCACCGCCCACAAGCGACCCAAGCCCAAGCCAGGTGCCTTCCCAAGTCTCTGCAGCGGTGTCACCGGATTCGCGTGGCACCGCTCCGCCGCAGCCGAGCGTCACCAGCGCCAGGCTTCAGTCGACACCGAGCGCGCAGCCCAGCGCCGCAAAAAGCGCTCAGCCAGCGGACAAACCCGTCTGCACCGGCGCCCTGCAGATCTTCTCCAACGGCAGCTGGTCCGTGAGCGGCGGGCCGAGCGCCGTGCAGTCCCCCGGGCGTTACGTCTGGCCCTGCGGGCGCTACAGCTTGTCAGCGATTTCCCGCATGGACACGAGCCAGCGCAAAGGTGGGAGCGTCGTGATCGCCGAGGGCCGCACAGCGACCCTCGACCTACGCTGAGAGTCGCCAGGACGCGGCCGGGGAAAAACACTAGACTGAAAAACGCAGACGAGGCACGGGTGGACGAGACAGCGTGTACGCAGGTTGTGATGCAAGATGGTCAGGTGGTGATGCGCCTGCCTCGCTTCCGCGTGCGCGTGCTCGACGGCGCTGACGTTGGCGCATCCGCAGAGGCCAAATCGGGCCGGCTCGTGATCGGCAGCAGCAGCCAGTGCGACTTGAAGCTCACGGACCGAGCGGTAAGCCGTTTCCACGTGGAGCTGAGCGCGTCGGCGACCGGCATCACCCTGAAGGACCTGGGTTCCACCAACGGCACGCGCATCGGCAACGTACGCGTCGAACGAGCGACGCTCCCTGGCGCGATGGAGCTCAGCGTCGGGCGCACCCGCTTGGCGCTCGAACTTGGGGACTCCCACGAGGAAGTACGCGGAGGGCGCAGTCACTTTGGAGAGCTGCTCGGCTCCTCCGCGGCGATGCAGAGCGTGTACTCGTTGCTCGAGAAGGCAGCGCCAACGGATGTGCCCGTGCTGCTGCTCGGCGAGAGCGGCACCGGGAAGGAGCTCGCGGCGCGCGCCGTGCACGCGGCTAGCCCCCGAGCGGAGGGCCCTTTCGAAGTCGTCGACTGCGGGGGCCTGCCGCCGACCTTGATCGAGAGCGAACTGTTTGGTCACGAGAAGGGCGCGTTTACCCACGCGATCAGCGCCCGCGCAGGCGCGTTCGAGCGCGCCAACGGCGGGACGCTGTTCCTCGACGAGCTGGGTGAGCTGCCCCTCGAGGTGCAGCCCAAGCTCTTGCGCGCGCTGGGAGAAGGCGAGATCCGCCGCGTGGGCGGAGCAAGACGCCAGCACGTCGACGTGCGCATCGTGGCCGCGACCAATCGCGACCTACGCAGTGAGGTCAACCGCGGCACATTCCGCACGGATTTATACTACCGCATCGCGGTGATGGAAGTCCGCATGCCCCCGCTGCGCGACCGCAGCGAGGACATCCCGCAGCTCGCGCGGGAGCTGATGGAGCGAATAGTCCTCGATCGCAAGATCCCGACCCTCATCGTACCCAGCGCGGAGCTCTTGGTTGAGCTGCAGAAGCAACGCTGGGCGGGCAACGTACGTGAGCTCCGAAACTACCTCGAGCAGCTCGCGGTACTTCAAGTGCCCCCACCGCTGCGTGAAGCAAACACGACGACGGACGACGGCAGCGCGTTCAACGACCTGCTCGAGCGACCCTGGCGCGAGGCGAAGCAAGAACTCGTGGAGCGCTTCGAGCGACAGTATCTGGAAGCCGCGCTGCAAGCGAGTGACGGCAACGTCGCCCAGGCTGCGCGCCACGCTGGAGTCGATCGCGGCACCCTGTTTCGCAGCATTCGTCGCCTCGGATTGCGCGGAGACGACTGAACCGTGGGGAAACAGTCTCTGCGCGTCATTCGCGGCGCTCCGCGGGCTGCGCTGCTCGCGCTCTGCACATTGACCGCCGCCGAGTGCAGCATCGGCTGTGAGGCAGAGTCGCTGTCCGTGCGCGTCACCCGAAGTGGTGCTCAGCGCGTGCTCGCGAGCTGTGAACCCGATCCCACGGCGTGCAAGACTCACGCGGAGCTGAATCCGCTGACTCACGCGCTCGAAGGCACCTCCCTGGAGGTGGCCCTCGTCACCAGCAGCGGCGAGGTGAAGCAACGCTCGAGCTGCGTCCGCACCGCGCTATCGTCTCAACCGACGGAGCTCGCGACCTTGCTCAACGACGCCCTGGATCGCGCGATCCCCGACGGAATCACCTTCACCGACTTCGAGAAGGAGAGCGACGCCACACTGGTGGCGCTGCTCTATGTCACCAGCGCAGACAGCGTGACCTGCGAGCCGGACGACCTAGTCGGCTGCTCCACCTTTGGCTTGGTTGCTGCAGGTTCCAGCAGCTACGACATCCAGTGCTCCGCCTGCGCCGGCGGCAGCCGCACCGGCTCAGGTTGCCAAGCCAATGACCAGTGCGTGTTCGGCGTGTGCGACTTTCAGTGCGCCCTCGACGTGTGCCTGGGCGTCGCGCAGAAGTAGTCAGTTACACCCGCGGGGCGGACAGAAGCGCAGGTCGCGCTCGCTGCGGGCCACGGCGATGGTCGCTACGGTGCCGCCGACCACTACGGCGCCGGCCAGTGGCCACACGTACCAGGGGATGCCAGTTTCCTCACGGCAATTTTCTCCGAGCACCCGGCAAGCCAGCGCCTCGAGATCTTTGGCCGGCCCCTGGGTATGCCGGATGCGCTTGCCTGATGCGGCATCCCACAGCACGAGCTCGACGCGGCGCTGGGGCAGGTGCTTGAGCTCCAGCACGTCCTCGGCGCGGGACCAGAGGGCAAGCGCGAGCAGCTTTTCCTTTGGTGACGGAGCGCGCGGCTTGCCCGACACGAGCTGAGCCGCCAGCGACGTGCGGCGCGCGGCCTCCAGGGTGAGCTGCACGCGCCCTGATGGCTGAAGCAGGATGCGTTCGGTGAGCGGCTCGAAGCGAAAACGGCGCAGGGTGACGAAGTGATCGCCGAGGCGCACCTTGGCGTTGAGCGGCGTGGTCCCGCGCTGCTTGCGTCCGTCGATCCAGACTTCCGCGCCTGGTGGCTCGCTCTCGATGCGCACCATTCCGCGGGCGCGCTTGAGCACGTCATCGCGGGCTTTCAGCTGTTCTTGCTCCACGTCTTCACGATGTAGACCGACTTTCGGCTTGCTTTCATCGAAGCTGGCGGCGGCCAGGAAGTGAGGGCGGGCGTCTTCAAGTTGCCCCGCGGTAACGAGGCAAGCACCGATTTGGATGTGGAGGTCTCGCAGCTCCTCGAAGTGACCGCTCAACGCCAGCACCGTGGTGGCTTCACTCAGCACGCGGGCGGCCTCGCGCACGCAGGCGTCGAAGCGCGCTTCGGATTCGTAGTTGCGGGCGCGCTTCAGCGCGAGCTCGATGGCGCGGCGCCGCGCCTCCAGGTTGGCGTCTTGAACGGTGCTGCGTTCGGGTGGTGGCAGCGGGAGCGCGCTGACCACACGGCGAAACCGCGCAGCGACGCGAAACAGCTGACGGCGCTCCTCGGTGTCGCTCTGCTTGGTCACCAAGTAGACCGGGTTGCCCGCCGCGTAGGCGATGCTGGGTGAAGCGAGGGGGAGCAACAGGGTGCAGGCGATGAACAGCGCGCCTAACCCCCAAACCCGACCCATGACTCAAAGCTAGTGCTAGAACCGCCCCATGAACAAGCGGCTGGCGTTTCTCGAGCAACTGCACACCGATGGCAAAGCCGACTCCTTCGCGCTGTACGGCCTGGCGATGGAGTACCGAAAGCTCGAGCGCGTGGAGGATTCGCTGAGGATTTTCGAGGAGCTGCGCGAGAAGGACTCAGGCTACCTCGCGATGTATCTGATGGCGGGGCAGCTGTTGATCGAAGCGAACCGCGGCAGCGACGCGCGCGTTTGGCTGGAGCAAGGCATCGAGCTCGCGACGCGTACGGGCAATGGCAAGGCCCTCGGTGAGCTGCAAGACGCGCTCGAGGACTGCTGAAGCGCGTCCGCTTTCTGAACGCTAGCCAACTGCAGGCGGGGGCAGCGTCCAGGACGAGCTGTCCTGCCCTTCGTCATCCGGTGGACCGGCTTCTTCAACTTCGCCGAAGAAATCCAACAGCTCGGTGCGCCGCGCGTACGCATCGGCGCGCCCCAGATCGATCAAGCTACGCGCGAAGCCGCCATCGAACAGCAAGTAGCTCGCGAGGTCGGCGTCATCCGCAATGCCCACGTCGAGCAGCTTGAGCAGACGCTTGGTGACCACGGGGCCAGCCTTCAGCTTGCCTTTCCGCAGGTAATCACCGGCGAGCTTGCCGACGCGCTCCGTGGGGCGCACGACCATGGTGCTGATCTCGCTGAAGCGATGCCCACCACGCAGGGCTGCCGCGGCGTTGAGCTTCTCCACGTAGTCCAGACCGAACGCAGCGCGCCCGCTTTCCATGGTGTCGTTCAGCAGGTTTACCATGCCGAGGTCGTTGTCCAGGTGGTCGAGGAGCAACGCGTTGAGGATCTTGCCCAGCAAGAACGTCGCGCCCGGTGCCTGCAAATCAGGCTGAGGATGCACCACGCCTCGCACCAGCCGTGAGGTGCCGACGACCAGCACATGGGTCGCGCCGAGGCGAATGGCAGGCGCAATCGGCGTGTTCTGACGCACGCCACCGTCGACGTACAGCTGACTGCCGATTTGCACCGGTGGGAACAAGAGCGGAATGGCGGCTGATGCCAGCGCGTGCTGGGGCCCAATGCGATCCGCGCGGATCAAGGTACGCGGCGGCGCACGGGTCGGCAGCGCGGTGTTTGGCCCCGTCTGCATGAAGATCACGGTGCGCCCCGTGCTCACTTCCGTCGCGGAAACGCTGAGCGCCTTCAGGTGACCTTTACGCAGGCTACGCGAGACGGAGCGCCACGGGATCTCCTTGTGCACCAGGTGCGACATGGGCGCTACGTCGAACACGCCCGTGCCCTGGCCGCCGCCCATCAGCACCTTGGGCAGACTGAGAGCTTGGCGCACGCCGAACCCCAGCACGCGATCGAGGCGCAGACCGCTCCACACGTCGACCAAGCGACGCACACCGAGCACTGGATCACTCAAATGCGCCGCGACGAAGGCGCAGTTGATCGCCCCCACGCTGGTGCCACACAGGATGTCTACGCGCGGCGGAGCACCGCGCAGCCGCGTGAGCTCGTCGAAGAGGTACCAAAGCACCCCTGCTTCGTACGCACCTCGAGCACCTCCCCCCGACAGGATGATGGCTAGACGTCGTCCGGATTTGTTGCTCACACCGCCGCACAAGCTAGTCCGTGCTAGCCCTCCAGGCCAAGCCGAAATGACTGCGCTGCTTACAACGACGCAGCTTTCCACGCCAAGCGTGGTCTTTTCCGCGCCAGAGCGAGCGGCCGTTGCCGGTGCCGCGCCAGCCCTGGAGCATGCCAACGCCGCCGCCGCGATTCGGCCGCTCTCACGATCCTGAGCGCTTGCCCCGGAAACATTCTTAGCCAGCCGAACACCGACGATGCCACGCTCTAGCGCCGCGCAGGACGGGGAACCGGCACACCATGACTGCGCAGCGCCAGGTCCAGTGCGCGGTCGCTGCTGTAACCCAACGCGCGAGCCAATCCGAGCCGTTTCGCATCCGCGTGGTAACCAAGCACCGCCGCGTTGTAGAGCTTGCGCCGCAGCAGCACTTGGCGAAAACCGTCCCCGGAGAGCCACTCCGAGTTGGCGGTCCACAAGCGGTTCAGCTGGCGCGCGCTGAGCCCCGTTTTGCGTTCGAGGTCGACCCACCCGGGCGCTTGATGCAGATTACACATCGCCCAGTTGATGTGCTGCTGGAGCAACTGGGCGGCGGGGGGCGGCGCTTCGAGCGCAAAGTCTGGAACCTCCACGCCATCCTGGCGCAGCGCTTCCCTCGCGCGCGTCACGACGGCGTAGGACTGCTCCGCATTGCACGCCCGCTCGACGCCGATGGCGATTTCCTCCCAAACCCTGCGCGCGAAGCGGTTGAGCTTCATGACGCCGAGCGCGGGCTGCTGTCGCCCTGCGTCCCAGCTGACCACCAGGATACGCTGCCGTCTGGGGAGCCAGTGCTCGTTCCAGGGGGCATTCGTGTGAACCGCCATACTGCCCGATCCTGCAGCTTCGTCGTGCGAACCTAGGCGAAGCTCGAGTCCGCCTGACAAGACGATCTGCACGGTCGTGTGAGTCGGCTTGAAAGTGGACGACCACGCGTCACCGAGGCGCAGCGTGTCGAACTCGCACCCCGCGACGTCCACCAGCTGCACAAGGCCTTGCCGTGCGGCAATATCAATTGCGCGTACGCCGACGCCAGCGTCGAGCCACACGGAGCGCTCCCTGCGCAACATCACATACAGGGTGCCTCCGATCGCACCCGGGCTCAAGCCAGTCTGCGATTGAGGCCTACTCGCACGCTTCCAGCGCCACCAGCCAAACAAGGCTTGGTCGTGGGGCGAGTCCGAGCGATGCTCGATGCATGTCTCTCAAGGTCTGGGGCGGAGCCCTGCTGCTCACCACGTTGCTCACCGGCTGCGGCAGCGACGACTCTGCGACGGAGCCCGAGGGCCCGCTGCTGCTGTCGAACCACTTCCTCAACATCGCTCACCGCGGTGGTCGTAAGTTGGCGCCGGAGCACACGCTGGTCGCGTACCAGAACGGCCTCGACGTCGGCGCGGACATCTTGGAGCTCGACGTGCACGCGACCTCAGACGGCGTGCTGGTGCTGATGCACGACGACACCGTGGATCGCACCACGAACGGCACGGGCGCGATCAAGGAGCTGACCTTCGCTGAGCTCCGCAGCCTCGACGCCGCTTACAACTTCAGCGAAGACGGGGGACAGACGTTTCCCTACCGCGGTAAGGGGCTCCAGGTGCCAACACTCGAAGAGGCCTTCGACGCGCACCCGGACACCGAGTGGGTGATCGAGATCAAGCAGGAGACCCCAAGCATCGTGCCGGCGTTCGCAGAGATCGTGAAGGCCAAGGGCATGACCCAGAAGATCTCTGCCGGTTCGTTCCACAGCTCCACCGTGCAGGAGCTCAGGCAGCTGATGCCCGAAGTACCGAGCGCCTACGCTCTGGGGGAGATCCTCGACTTCGTCAACCTGAGCGACGAGTCTTCATATATTCCGCCAGGAAAAGTGCTCCAGGTCCCGCCGGAACAGATCGGCATCAGTATCATCAACGAGACCACCGTCGCGCGCGCCAAGCGCTTCGATCTCAAGATGCACGCCTGGACCATCAACGATCCGGTTGAGATGGAAGATCTGATGAAGCTTGGCGTGGACGGCATCATCACCGACGACCCGATCACCCTCGATCAGGTCCGCAAGCAGCTGGGCAAATAGCCCGGAGCCTCCCCGAGACGGCCACATCGCCTCCACATCCTCGCGCTATCCCAAGCGATGGGATGGCAAACAGTGAACTCTCCGTACAGCGAGTGATGCTGCTGCGCTGGCTCGGGGCCCTCGCGCTGCCGTTGTCGATCGCGCTCCCGCCACTCTGCCTCGCGGCATGGGTCTTCCTCTGGGAACTCTTCGACTTCGCCCGCACGGGGGAGTGCCACGGTGAGCCGCCAGACATCCCGAGCCATGTGTGTAGCGGCGCGGAGTTCCTGGATCACTTCACCCAGGGCTGGGATCTGATCGGGTACGTCGTGCTCAGCCTCGGCTGGCTTCCAGTCGGGCTCTGCATCGGCGTCGCGCTGACGTTGAGCTTACGACCGCGGGTTTGGGGGTGAGGTGCGCGACCCAGCCCTAGCGATTGACGAACGCGCCGTTCCAGCAGGTCACGACGGGCTCACCAGGTGCCTCCCCAGTGACCACGAACGCCTTGCAGCTCTCTCGCGTGCGCATCACGTAACCGCCCGGTTCGAGCCCAGCGAGCTTGCTCGACAAGTGCGCAACACTGCAGTCCGACAGGTTCGGCATCTGCCCAGAGGCCTTGGCGCCCGCCTGCTTGCTCACGTCGATCGCTACGCGCGCGCCCCGATTCGTCTCGAGCTCCATCGCGCCCGAGAGCTGCACTTCGTGCTTGCTGGTCAAGCAGCCCACGTAGAACTTCACCTCGATTTCGTTTCCGCGCTGAATCACACAGCTGTCGCTGACGGGCACGCTCTTTGGGTCCGGCTCGCTCGCGTCTCCGCACGCCTCGCGTGCGGCGCGCGCCGCTGCTTCCTCTCCCCCGCCGATGTCGGCGACGTGGGCGATCTCGAGCGTCATGTGGCTATCGCTGTCATTCACCCCAAGCGGCGGTGAGTCGTCGCGTGCGGGTGCGTCCGCCTGCGCCACCTCGGGCTGCGTAACAGGTCCACCACCACACGCGGCACACACGAGTGCCGCGCTCCCCATCATCCAACGCAAACGCACGGGCGCACCGTCACCGATTGGTCGAGCGAATTCAACCGCCCGGAGGGGCGAGACGGCGAGAGAGCCCGAAGCCCGGAAAACTTCTAGTGACGTCGAAGCTCGGGCGGATGCTCTGGATCGAAGCAGGTAAGGAGTGGGTGCTCTGGCGCCTGCGCAATTACCTCGAAAGGTAGGCAGGTGTCGTTCACGCTCAGTACATAGGCGCCTGGCTCCGTTGGTGCTCCGCTGGTCAGAATGCCTTCGACCGCTACGAGGAGGTGTCGATGGCCGGGTGCATAGACCGGCTCTCGGTTCTCGATGACCCAGGCAAGAGTTAGCTCGTGGATCTCGGAGCTCACACTCTCCCAGTGGAAGTCGTATCCCCCGCCCCCGACCACCACGATGAGCACGCTGCCTTGCGATTGGACAGCACACGCGTTCGCAAATCCGACGGGGGTGAGGTCTTCCACGCGGCCCAGACATGGAGGCGAGTCGCTCGCGGGGCGCACGCGCACCACAAAGCGTTCGTAGCGAAAATCAATCGGGAGCCTACTGGGCGGTAGCGTTTCCTCGCGGCTCACGCTGGGGTCGCTCGACGGAACGACCAGGATGCTACCTCGGGGCTCTGCCTGTCGTAGCGGTGCGCTGGGTGCGTGAGCGGATGACTTCGGAGGGCGCGCGCTCGCGCTGAGAGTCAGCGCCATTGCGGCGATGACCAGCGCTCCCCTCACCCCCAAAGCTTGGGCCACGTCCAGAGACTGAACTGGCGGACGGCGAGCCTCAAGCGCTTAGAAGTCCATCGGCTGATCGCGGATACAGGTCCGCACGGCAGCGTCGGCGGCTGGGGACTTGCGCGAGACCTCGAACGGGACGCAGGCGTTGTTCACGCGCAGGGTGTACTTGCCGGGGACGCTCGAGAGCGGGAGCACCGCCTGGACCATGACCGCGACCGCAAGCACGACCTCCCCCGGACGCGGGATCGGGACGCTTTCTTCGATCTCGATGAAGCGCGTGCGGCCTTGGTCCTGTCTCGACAGCTGCTTCCAGGTGAGCCCAGCGCCCCCGTCCCCTCGCACCCCGAGGCGCACGCCTTCAGCGCTTTGCTCCACGCAGGCGTTCGAGAAGTGGAGTTCATCCAGGGAGGCATCCAGCTTGTCGCACGGGGCACGAGTCGCTGGGGCGACTTTCACTGTGAAGCGCTGGGTTGCGTACTCACGCGGGGGCAGTTCTCCGGCGTCCGCAGCGGGGTCCGTCTGAACTGGCGCATCGGCGACCGCGGCGTCACTCGCATCGGGTACGGCACTGCCCGCGTCGAGCGCTGAGCTGGGTGCGCTCGATGCGTGAGGCGCCGGCGGCGCAGGCGGATTTGCAGCGCTACAGGCGATGGCCAAGGAGAGCGCCGCTGGGCTCAGCCAGCGCAGCGCCGGCGTCTCAGCCTTTGATGCCATCCGCCTCGTCCGCTTGCTCTAGCCCCGTCAGCGAGTCGCGTTCGAGGTCGTCATCGGAGTCGCTGTTGCGGTTGGGATCGACGTCGAGGGGCGGAAGCAGCTCCGAGATCTCGCGCTCGGAGCGATCCATGTCGGCGTCGGTGCCGATTTGCCCGGTTTCATGCCGCCCCACGCCGGTGTCTTCGGCGGGGCCGAGCAGCTCGACCACCACGCCGCGGCGCCTGAAAGTTTTCCTCGCGGATTTATCTCGAATGAAGCTCATCAGCTCGAGGGTGTACTCCGCCGCGCGCTTCTGCAGCTCGCCGGCCTGAGGCGACCCTGCCTTGCGCAGCGCTTCGCAACACAAGGCGCGGGTCTCGAGACCGTATTCGCTGCCCTGGACGGTGCCGATCGCGCCCATCGCCGTGGTCGCTAGGAGGATCCCCGTGTGCTGCTCTCCGATGTCGACGCGTGCGGCGCCCTCGACAGCCATGGCGTAGAAGTGGAAGGCCACGTAGGCCTGCGCCTCCGCCGCCTGACGCGCGTCGAATGCATGCATGACCGCCGCGCCTGAGTCGCCTGAGCGGCGCGCCAGCAAGGCGCGCAGGATCTTTTCATGCACCGAGTCGTAGGCGCTGCTGGTGACTGCGGTGAGCGCACCCGCGTCACCCACCAGGTTCTCCGCCGCGTCGACGTCTCCCGCCTCGAGCATCACGAAGGCGCTGCACAAGAGCGTATCCGCGCGGCTATCCTGGTCGCTGTAGCGCTCGTGGGCTTCGCGGGCGCGCTTGAGGTAGGCCAAGGCGCGGGGCAGGTCGCCGAGGCGCCCATAGGACTGACCGATGTTGCTCAGCGTCTTCGCGATTTGGAAGCGACCACCAATCGCCAAGTCGATACGGATCGAGTCGAGGGCGAGCGCGATGGCGTCTTCGAAGCGCCCAAGCACGAACATCGCGTACGCCAGGGCGTTCTTGGTGCGTGCCTCCTGACGTCGCGCGCCCACCTGACGAAAGACCGCGATGGCTTCGGCGTGGGCCTCGACCGCCTCGTGCACGCGCCCGACGCGGCGCAGCAGCGTGCCTCGAGTGCGCAACACATCTGCGCGACGCCGCGCGGGTACATCGGGGTGCTGAGCTGACTTGATAGCGCGGTCGCACGCCGCTAGCGCGCCTTGCATGTCGCCGAGGTCGCGCAGCATTTCCGCGACCAGCGCCTGGGCCTGCACCTGGAGCACCGCAGAGCTACACGTCTGGGCGACTTGCTCCGCCTTCTGCGCCGCCGAGAGGCCGCGCGCCAGGCGCCCGTCGTCGAGATCGAAGCGGGCAGTGCGCACCAGCGCCGTCGCCACCCAGTGAGGGTTGTTGCTCTTCTTCGCCAGGGCGCGCAGCGCCGCGAGGTGCCGCCGGCGCTCCTTCCAGCGACCCTGAACACGGCAAATCGCCTCCAGCGCCTCCCGCGCGGAAAGGCGTCGCAAGTCGCCCTCCGGCAACACGGCTAGGGCGCGTCGGAAGTAGCGCGTCGAGAGCTGCATTTGGTAGCTGGCGCGCGCCGCCGACGCGGCCTCCAGGTAGAAGTCACCGGCGCGCGAAGGCTGCTGCCCCCGCGAGAAGTGTCGCGCTACGATCGCCGCCGACAGCCCGCGAGCGACGCCACGCTCGGCCAAGTACTCACCCACCCTGCGATGCATGCGTACGCGCTCCACGCGATCGAGGGCCAGGTAGGCGACGTCTCGCGTCAGCGGATGGCGCACGTCGATGGAACCGTCGCGCTCGTCGCACACACCACGTGCGCAGAGGCGTGTCACCGCGTCATCAGCGTCATTGCCCGCGAGCAACCGCAGATCTTCCATGCGCAGCGGACCGCCCGCGACGCTCAGCCAATCGACGATGTTGTGCTCTTCCGCGGGCAACTCGTTGAGGCGGTCCGCGATCAGCTGCTCGAGAGTGCTCGGCAAGGCGGCGGCGTTCTCATTGTCCCGATCGACCCGCACCAGCTCGTGAACGTGATCTGGGCGCTCGCGGATCTCGAAGATCCCGCGCTCGAGCAGCGCATCCACCATTTCCAGCAGGAAAAATGGGTTACCGGCAGCACGTGGCAGCAAGTCAGCGCACACCGCGCGCACCCCTTCACGGCAGCCGAGGTGCGTCTGCAGCAGACGCACCTGGTTGTCCGCCGAGAGCCCCAGGATGTCGATGCGGACGATGCCTTGAATGAACGGTGTCACGCGATCGTTCGGTCGCGTGACGAGCAACGCCAGGATTGGCAACGAGTCCTCGCGGCTCACCAGCTGCGTCAAGAGCTCGAGGCTTGGGCGGTCGCACCACTGCAGGCCTTCCAGGGCCACCACGAGCGGCGCCTCGACAGCCACGCGCGCGAAGAAGCGGCGCAACCCGGAGGTGATCAAGCGACGGTTGTGCGCCACTTCAGCTTCGTCGTCCGCCTGCGCGAGACTGCCCGTCACGAGCTCTGCCAGGCGCCTCACGATTTCTGCGCCGTGTTGCCCGTGGGCAAACTCGCCCAGCATCTCCTCGACGGTACGTACCACCTCTTCGAGCGGCTGTTCTGCGCGGGTGCCGGTCATCTCGCGCACCCACTCGCCCACGTTGGCGAAGGGCAGCTCCGTGCGCGCCGGGGTGCACTCCACGCGCAGCACGCGCGCGTCCGGCGGCAATTCCGAGAGGAAAGTCGAGACCAGCGCCGTCTTTCCGATGCCCATCTCGCCCGCGACTACGCGCGCCGTCACCTTCCCGAGTTGACCGCCAGGCCCGGGGCTCACGGCGCGGTGATAGGCGGCGTGCAAATCCGCAAGCTCTGCGTCTCGCCCCACCAAGTCGCTCGGGGCGTGCTGCATCACTTGCAAGCGCTCCTCGCGGGTCAGCGGCCGCTGCAGCGCGTAGATGCGCATGTTGCGCGGCAGCTCGCGCTCATCAGCGTCCGAGAGTTGAATCGTCGGCGCGTCGCCCCACACGAAGTCCCGCCGAACGAGGCGATACAGCCCACCAGCGACCCACGTCGCGCCCGCGGGTGCGCGCTCGCCCAGGAGCCGCGCGAGGTAGTCAGCGTTTTCTTGAAGCTCGTGGTGAATCAAGTGACCGCCGTCGTCGCGGCGGCCGGTGGCGATGCCGCGCACGATACCCACGCCAGCACGCACCGGCACCGGTAAGTCATCGCACGCGCCCTCGATCGCCTCGTGCAAGTCGACGGCGAGCCAGGCAGCGTCTGCTGCCGCGCGCGCTGGGTTCGCCATCAAGCCAACCACGGCGCGCGCTGAACCGGTGAGCAACGGGTCGCTCTCTTGCTGCCCACTCTGAGCGCTCCACGACCAGCGCGCGCCGCGCTTGAACGCCATCTCGTCGAGGGTGCTGCGGAGCTGCTCCGCGAAGCGCCGCGCCTGCATGACCCCGATGGCCTTGGCCAGATCGTCGCCGCCGTGAAGTCGCAGCGTGACGATCGCCACGTGGCGCACTTCACGACCAACACGGTTCTTCAGATCACGCTTCGGGTCAGGGCCACCGGGTCCGGTGGGCGCATCCGCGTGGAGACGCGAACCTTGCTCGAGGGAGCTACCGCTCGCCGGCGGAAGCTCGCTTACGCTGCCCACGGTAGCAGGCGCCTCCACCCCAGGCGACGTGTGCTCTCGCCCGACGAGCTGCTCGATCACGCTCTCCAGGCTGTGGGAATCGACGACCTCTTGCTTGGCAAACAGCGCGCGGGTGATCGCCCCAGCCATATCGCGCGCCGTCTGGAAGCGGTCCGCCGGCTCACGGCTCAAGGACCGCATCACGATCGACTCGAGCTCCGAGGGCACGCCGCGGGCGAAGGTACTCGGCGGCTCGACGTGACCACTGCGCACGACCTCGAGCAGCTCTTGCCCCTCGGCCGCGCCATGCAGCGGACGCCCAGTGAGCAACTCGTGGAACACGACTCCAAGGGAGTAGATGTCCGTGCGCCGGTCGACGCGCTCCGCGCGCGCCTGCTCCGGGCTCATGTAGCTGGTCTTGCCCATGAGCACGCCCGGTTCTTCGCGGAACACGTTGGCGGTCGCGATACCGAAGTCGGCGATTTTCACCGCGCCTTCGAAGCTCAGCAGAATATTCTGAGGCGAGACGTCACGGTGAACGATCTCCAGGGGCGCGCCGCGCTCGTCTTTGCGCGCGTGGGCGTAGTGCAGCCCCTTGGCGACCTCACCGATGATGAACGCGACGACGTAGGGAGGAATGCGGGTCTGCTGGGCCTTGGTCGCGCGCTGGAGCTTCCGCAGGTCGGGCCCCTCGACGTACTCCATGCTGAGCAGCTGACCCTCGTCGCCATAGTCCTGGAAGTCGTAGACCTGGACGATGTTCGGGTGATTCAGACGCGTGGCGAGCTGGGCCTCTTCCGCGAACATCGTGCGGAAGCGAGGAGACTCGACGTGCTGCGGCAAGATGCGCTTGACCACCAGCAGCTTGAAGGTGCCCTCAGCGCCCCGGCGCTTGGCCAGGAAGACCTCAGCCATACCGCCCGCACCAAGGCGGCGAATGATCTCGAAGTCGGCAAGCCGGGCGGGAGTATCCATGGCGACGCTTGGAACCTGAACGTTACCCCACCTCCGCCGGGCGTGGCGGTCGAACCTCGCGGAAGACCACTCGAATCCGCCTCAGCCCCACGGCTGAAGCAGGGGCTTTTCCGCGCGAACGCAATTTTTCCGGCCTCATGTTTCCGGCGCCGAATTGGTTGTTTCGTGACGCCTGCGAGGCGCGAATTGGTGTTTCTTCCCGGCTGCGGGCGCGGCGGTCGGCGCTTTTTCGCCACTTCGCAGCCCGTTTCTGAAACCTCCAACCGGACCGATGGGGCTCGCCACACGGCTCGCGCGCGTCGCCTCCGTCTCCGCATAGCTGCCGGCTCCTCGCATCTGCCCTCTCCTCGCAGCTGCACACTCACCTCACAAGGACCTCCCCATGCGCACTCTTCGCTCTGCCTCGTTGCTTCCCCTGTGTGTCGCGGGCCTGCTGTTCAGCACCAAGCTGCTGGCTCAGCCCGAAGCTGGAGAAGAGTCGGGTGAGGTCGAGTCGAAGGCCGGGCCATCCATGGAGAGCGAAGGCGCCGACCCCGTCGACTCCGAGGTCGCCGAGGCTGACGCCCCATTCGTTCCTCGCGGAAAGAACGAGAACGCAGACGAGACAGGCGACGACTCAGCGGAACGCTCTGCCGTACGGAAATCCAAGCCGCTCGATGTCCACGGCGACGTGCTGCTCGGTTTCGGCAAGACGCCGCTGCCCGGCCCGGTCGACTCGCGCTCGCCGGATGCGACCGCGATCAGCCTGGTGATTGGCGCGAGCTACGCGGTACAGCCCAACTTGAGCCTCGGCCTCGACCTGCCGTGGACCACGGCGAGCTATGAGTCCACCGCTGATCAGAGCCAAATCGATGAGTCGGCGAACGCGCTCGGCAACCCGATGCTGCGCCTCGAGTACCGCCTGGTGAAGCCGTCCTTCGACATTCCATTGCGCTTCGGCGTCGGGATCCCAGTGGCCCAGGGAGAGCCCGATCCGACCAGCGCAGATCGCGCGAAGATCGCTCAGACCCAGGTGCAGCTCACGGCAGACGCAGCGCGCGCGTGGCGTGAAGGCGAGTACTACGCCGTCGGGCGCATGCCGGTGACACTGGGCGCAGGCATCGAGTTCCCGGGTACCTTTGAATTTTCCGCGGCGGAAACGTTGCTCCTCGCCCCCAAAATCCGAGGCGAAGTCTCCACTCCGGAGGCGCTACCCAACGGCGAGACGAAGCTGAACTCGTTCGCCATGCGCAGCGTGACTGACGTCACTGCCGCTTACCAAATCATCCCGGTGCTGGGAGCCGGCCTTCGGGGCTCACTGGTCTACAACATCATCGACCCGGTGGAGTACACCGCGGACAGCGACGTGACGCAGCCTTCGCCGCTTCAGCTCTCCCTCGAGCCTCACGTCCGGGCCACCTTCTCCGGCATCACCGCGTCGGTGGGCTACTTGGTGCCCTTGGGCGGCCAGCTCGGCGACGCGAAGATGTCTGGGCTCCGGCTTGGCGCTGCCGCGCGCTTCTAGCGCGACAAACCTCAGCAAGTGCGAGCTGGTAGCGCCGGAGCAGTTGGGGTGTAGACTGGCCCCAATGCGTAAGGTCGTCCACACGGCGGTGATAGCGCTCAGCTTGAGCGTCGCGTTCGCAAGCACAGCTTGCACATCCACCACCAACACACCCGCGAATCACCCCGAGACTCCCACCGGCCCGGTGAATCCGGTTCAGGTCAGCGATGACCAGTTCGGGCCCGCAGTGCACAAGCTGCTGCTGAACGGCGAGCGCAGCTCCGAGCGCCTCGACCTGCTCGTTGGCGTGGTGCGCAAGCAGCTCGAGCACGCGAAGCAGCGCTTCGAGACCGGGCATCCCGACCAAGGGGTTGCGGCCCTGACCGGCGCTCTCTACTTGGTGCGAGTCGGCGAGCTGCGCCCCGAAATGTTTGTTGGGGGTGAGGAAGCGCTGAAACAAAGCGCGGATGCTGCGGCACAGGTAGGCGACGAAGGGCGCGCTCGAGCGCTCTACGGCATGCTCAAGCAGGCGCTCCCCGCAGGCAAGGCACGCGACGAAGTCGACCAGCACCTGGCGGCGCTCAAGACATGGATGGCGAAGACTCGCCGACCAGGGAGCATGAGCTCGCTCAAAGATCAGCACAACGCCGACGCGCTGCGCTCTTTGCTGGAGCCCAGCAAAGAGGCAATGGACGCGGCAAACAAGTCGACGACGGGCTGGGTGGGCGCAGCGCTCAGCAAGAACCTCGACGACATGCCGATGGAAGACAACGCGGATCGCGAAGAAGCAGTCAGTGTGTTTCAGGCGGTGCGCACCGGCAGCTTCGCCCTGGCCGCACTGTATCTACGCCAGGGCGACGCAAAGGGCGCCTTCGACGCGATTCAAGCGAGCGACGTGGGCAAAGTCGCGCCTCCGCCGCTGCTCGAGGCCCTGGACGCCGCCGCCAAGGAGCAGAACCCCGAGGCCTGGGCGGCGCTGCTCGAAGTCTACACCCGCGCGGAAACACCGGATCGCCCAGAGACAGCCATGAGCCCCGATTTGGCGGCTGGCGCCGCCTGGGGCTGCGCCGTACAACTTTACCGCGCGGAACCGTACAGCCTACGCGCCGCGGGTACGCTGAGCACGCTCTTGATGCGCTACGGGATGAGCGAAGCTTCGCCCCAGGTGCTGGTGAGCGCCCTGGAAAAGGAGCCGCAGCCCCGCAACGTCTCGACCGGACTCGCGCTGCTCCTGCGTGCAATCGTCGATCTCGATGAGATCAACGACGTAGCCGCCGCGCGACGCACCTTCGCGGCAGCAGACCGCCTGTTGGCGCTCGCCGACAGCCAGGGCCTCAAGGGCCGCGTGAACCCGAGCCCCGGTCGCCTGCACTACGTGATGGGCGCGATCGAGAGCCGCGCCGGTGAACTGGACAAGGCGAAACCCCACATCGAAGCCGCTGTCGCCTCGGACCCAACGGTCGAGGCGCTCAGCCTGCTCGCCGCCATCGACCGCCAGCGCGGAGCCTATGACGACTCGCTCCGATCGCTGAACTCGATGGCAGAGCAAGCTGGCCGCGAGGGCGACAAGGCCGCCGAGACACGCGCGCTCACCACGCGCTACGAGGTGTTGCTCGAGGCGGGCCGCAAGGACGAGGCCCCGAAGGTGCTGGAGCGTGCTCTACGCACGGCTCTCGATGCGCGCCGCTTGGCTCGATCCAATGCACAACTCAGCGAAGCCGAACGCCAGCTCGCGCGAGTGATGGAGCACTATGGCGACGCAGCGGCCGCGCGCCGCGCCACCCAGCGCGCCTACGAAGCGTCGGGTGGTGACATTCGTCAAGTGACGGCCACGGTGCTCGACGCCGCGCGCCGGGCGCTGACCCTCGGCGACTTGCGCGCGGGTCGTGAGGCACTGCGTCAAGCGGTGGAGTCCGATATCCCCGACGGGGACTTGGTTTACGTCGCGCTGTGGCTGCAGCTCTTGGAGCGACGAGTGAAAGCGAGCAGTGACGGCAGCGTCGAAGCGGCGCTCCAGAGCGCGGACGGCACGGACCGCTGGGGCCGCAAACTGCGCGCGTGGGGCACCCAGCAGCTGGCCGACACGGAGCTGCTCGGCGCCGCCCAAAACCGCGTGGAAAAAACTGAGGCCACCTTCTACGCCGCGCTCTCGAACCCGAGCAGCGACCTGACCGAGCATCTCAAGTCAGTGGCCAGCAGCGAGACGATCGAGCTGGTCGAGGTGATGATCGCTCGGGATATGCTGAAGCGGGCCGATAGCTACACGCCCCCCGACCTGCCAAAGGGTGTCACCGTCCCGTGATCCCCCAGGATTTCTGGGCAAACGTGCCTGGGCGCGTTGAACAAAAGTCGGACATACAAACTACGCTGGGCTAAAGCATCAGCGCTCCTCGTCGCCGGGCTCCATGGGGGCCCGTCTGAGGTGTCAGAACACGCGCTTCGCGTCACGTCTGCGAAACCTGTCAGCAGTGATTCAGGGAATGAATCCGGGCCCCTTGCGGATCCCCCGAGCGGGTTCCAGGTAGCGCAGAGCGGTGGGTTGCGTGTGTAACCCTCCATCGGCGCCCGCCGGCGCCACCCCTCGTCTCACGGAGACCACCGCAACCGCGCGCCCAGCGCCATTTCGCGGCTTTCCGGATCGGGAACCACGTTCCCAAGACTCCAAGACCTCCTAACCGTCCCAGCACCCTGCCATTCCGGCCAACGTTGGCTCGCGTGGAAGGGAAGTGAGGCGTCTCTCCCCGCTCGACGCCTGGGGCACGGAGTAAGCGGTATCCCCCAATGTTCAAGAAAATCGCTCTGACCATCGTCGCTCTGCTGCTCGTCGTGGGCGTGATCGGGGGCGCCAAAGGCGCCCAAATCGCAGCCCTCATCCAGAGCGGTAAGAGCTTTGTCCCGCCGCCGGAGACCGTAACCGCGAGCGAAGCCAAAGAAGAAGTCTGGGAGGACAACCTCGCAGGTGTTGGCACCGTGGTCGCCCTGCAAGGCATCACGGTGACGACGGAGTCTCCCGGCGTCGTGCGCGACATCCGCTTCGAGTCCGGCGAGACGGCGAAGAAGGGCGCGCTCTTGGTGCGCCTCGACACCAGCGTGGAGGCGGCGCAGATCGCCCAGGCTCAAGCTCAGAAGAGCCTGGCGAAGCTCCAGCTCGAGCGTGCAGAGAAACTGCAGAAGGCGGGCGTCGCCGCACAGGCGGATCTCGACAGCGCGAAGGCCCAGGCCAAGCAGACCAGCGCCCAGGTTGGAAACTACGGCGCGATCCTCCAGCGCAAGGTGATCAAGGCGCCGTTCACCGGTCGCCTGGGTATCCGCCAGGTGGACCTGGGAGAGTACGTCACGCCGGGGGCACCCATCGTCACCCTCCAAGAACTGCGCAGCGTCTACGTCGACTTCAGACTGCCCCAGTCGAAGGTCGGAGTGCTCGCCCAAGAGGGCCTGAAGGTCCGCGTGACCTCTGATGCTTTCCCCAAGGAAAAGTGGGAGGGCACGATCCACGCGGTAGATGCGGCGATCGACGCCGCCACGCGCAACGTGCGTGTCCGCGCGATCTTCAAGAACCCTGACGAGCGGCTCAAGGCTGGCATGTTCGTGGCTGTGCAAGTTGTGCTGCCAACCAAGCAGAAGAACGTCGTCGTGCCTGCGACCGCCGTGCAGTACGCACCCTACGGCGACTCGGTCTTCCTGGTCGTCGATGGCAAGAACGAAGACGGGACACCGAAAGAGGGCAAGGAGGCCAAGCAAGCCTTCATTCGTCTCGGCGAGCGCCGTGGCGACTTTGTCGCGGTCGTCTCTGGACTCGAGCCAGGGCAGATGGTGGTGACTAGCGGAGGCTTCAAGCTGAAGAACGGCATGTCCATCGTGGTGGACAACACGCTGCAGCCCGACGCGAAGACCCACCCGACGCCTGAGGACAAGTAGCGTGAGCGCCTCCCCAGAAAAGCCTAAGGCCAAAGCTGCGCCCGCTGAGTCCGGGAGCAAATTCACCGACCTGTTCATCCGACGGCCCGTGATCGCCATCGTGGTGAACCTGGTGATCATCATCGCCGGCTTGCAGGCCATCAAGAGCCTGACCATTCGTCAGTATCCCAAGAGCGAGAACGCCTCGATCACCGTCACCACGGTGTACGTCGGCGCCAACGCGGACCTGGTCAAAGGCTTCATCACCACGCCTCTCGAGCGCGCCATCGCCGCTGCCGACGGCATCGACTACATCGAGTCGACGAGCACCCAAGGCGTGTCGACCATCACCGCGCGCCTCGAGCTGAACTACGACGCGAACAAGGCGCTGAGTGAAATTAGCTCCAAAGTCGATCAGGTTCGCGGCGATCTTCCGCCTGAAGCCCAAGTCCCCATCATCAACATCGAGTCGGCGGACAGTCGCTTCGCCTCGGCGTACCTCTCGTTCTCCTCGGAGTTTCTCAAGCAGAACGAGATCACCGACTACCTGGTGCGCGAGGTGCAGCCGCGCCTGACGGCGGTGGAAGGCGTGCAGCGCGCGGACATCCTCGGCGCGCGGACGTTCGCGATGCGCATCTGGCTGAAGCCCGAGCGCATGGCGGCGTTCAACATCAGCCCGGCGCAGGTACGTCAGGCGCTGGCAGCAAACAACTACCTGGCGCCGGTCGGCACGACGAAGGGCGCGCTGATCCAGGTCAACTTGTCCGCGAACACCGACGTGCAGGACGTCGAGGGCTTCAAGAAGCTGGTGATCCGCGAACAGGACGGGGCGCTGGTGCGCCTCGAGGACATCGCGAACGTCGAGCTGGGCGCGGAGAACTACGACACCGAAGTGCGCTTCTCCGGCAAGACGGCGGTGTTCATGGGGATCTGGGTGCTGCCCAACGCGAACTCCCTGGACGTGCTCAAGCGCGTCCGCACCGAGCTCAAGGACATCAAGCGAGATCTGCCGGAGCAAATCGACGCCGGCATCGGCTACGACGGCACGGAGTACATCCAGAGCGCCATCGACGACGTAGTGCGTACCCTCACGGAAACGCTGATCCTGGTCATCGTGGTGATCTTCCTGTTCCTGGGGTCGATCCGCTCGGTGCTCGTGCCCATCGTTGCGATACCCGTGTCGCTCATAGGCACCATCTTCTTGATGCAGGTGTTCGGCTTCACGATCAACCTGCTGACGCTGCTCGCCATCGTGCTGTCCGTCGGTCTCGTCGTCGACGATGCCATCGTCGTGGTTGAGAACGTCGAGCGCAATTTGCAGCTTGGAATGAAGCCAGTTCAGGCAGCGAAGGCGGGTGCGCGCGAACTGGTGGGCCCGATCATCTCCATGACCATCACCCTGGCGGCGGTGTACGCACCGATCGGCTTCCAGGGCGGTCTCACGGGTTCGCTGTTCAAGGAGTTCGCGTTCACGCTGGCTGGAGCGGTGACCATCTCGGGCATCGTCGCGCTGACGCTATCCCCCGTCATGTCCTCGCGCTTGCTGCGAGAAGGCGACGCGGAGAAGGGCCTCGCGAAGTACATCAACCGCGGCTTCGAGCGCATCAAGCGCACCTATCTGCGCTTGCTCGGTACCACCCTCCGCGCCCGCCCTGCGGTGTACGTGGTGTGGGTCGCCCTTGGGCTGATCTCGTTGGTCTTCTTCCAGATGAGCCCCAAGGAGCTCGCTCCCAAGGAGGACCAAGGCATCATCTTCTGCATCTTGGACACCCCGGCAAACAGCACCACCGAGTCGCTGATGCCGTCGGTGAACAAGATCAACGACGAGTTCCAGAAGTCACCCGAGTTCGAGTTCAGCTTCCAGATCACTTCGCCCGGCGGTGGCTTCAGCGGTATGCGCCTCTCCCCCTGGGACAAGCGTGAGCGCAACGTCTTCCAGATCCTGCCCGAAGTGCAGGAGCGGCTAAAGGGCGTCGCAGGAGTCAGCGTGTTCGCGGTGACTCCCCCTGCGCTGCCAGGCGGCGGTCAATTCCCCGTGGAATTCTTGCTCACCTCGACGCAAGACACGGAGCAGATCCTCGGCTTTGCCAAGGAGCTGCAACAGAAGGCCACCGAGAGCGGCATGTTCGCCTTCCCGCCCATCATCGACGTGAAGATCGATCAGCCTCAGAGCCAGATCGTCTTCGATCGCGATCGCGTGGCAGAGCTTGGACTCAACATGCAGCAGGTGGGCGCCGACATCGCCTCCGCTGTCGGCGGTAACTACGTCAACCGCTTCAGCATCGACGGCCGCAGCTACAAGGTGATCCCGCAGATCAAGCGCGAGGACCGCCTGAACCCCGACCAGCTGAAAGACATCTACGTCACCGGCCCGAAGGGTGAGCTCATCTCGCTAGCGACCATCGCCACGCTGAAGAGCTCCGTCGAGCCGCGCTCGCTCAATCGCTTCCAGCAGCTCAACGCCGTGAAGCTGTCGGGCGTCGCCATCCGCCCGCTCGATCAAGCGCTTGGCTTCCTCGAGGGTGAGTCCGCGAAGATCCTGCCGAAGGGCTATGTGCTGGAGTACACCGGCGAGTCCCGCCAGCTCCGCAAGGAGGCAGACACCTTCCTGCCGGCGTTCGGCCTCGCGGTGGTGCTGATCTTCCTGGTGCTCGCGGCGCAGTTCAACAGCTTCCGCGATCCCCTAGTCATCCTGGGCGGCTCGGTGCCGCTCGCGATGTTCGGCTCGATGATCTTCACCTTCCTGAAGATGCCTGCGCCCGTCCCCTTCTGGACCGACGGCTGGACGACGACGCTGAACATCTACTCTCAAGTCGGTCTCGTGACCCTCGTCGGCCTGGTGTCGAAGAACGGCATCTTGATCGTGGAGTTCGCGAATCACCTGCAGCGTGAAGGCAAGACCAAGCTCGAGGCGGCTCACGAAGCCGCGGGCACCCGCTTGCGTCCCATCCTGATGACCACCGTCGCGACGGTAGTCGGTCACTTCCCGCTGACGTTGGTCACCGGCCCCGGCGCCTCCGCCCGTAACTCCATTGGTCTGGTGCTGGTGAGCGGCATGGCCATCGGCACCCTGTTCACGCTGTTCGTCATCCCGTCGCTCTACGTGCTGATCGCGAAGGATCACTCGAAGGAGCTGGCGCAAGAGGCCACGGTGGATGACGACGGTGAGGGCGAACCGGCCACCGCCTGATCCGTAAGGAAATCAAGCTGTGCGCGGCGCCTTGGCACTCACCGCACGCAGCACATCCAAGTAGCCGGGTGGCTCTGGCACGTGACCCCGTTGCCGCAGCAGCGAGTGCATGCGCTTCAGTCGATAGTACGGCACGCCCGGCATCAGGTGATGCTCGAGGTGATAGTTGACGCTGAGCGGCGCCACCGTCAGGCGCGCGAGCCAGCCGGCGCGCGTGGTGCGGGTGTTCTTCAGCATGTCCGGGCTCTGCTCCAGACAGGCGTGCTCCGCCAGGGAACGAATGCGCAAGAACAGGCTGAAGGTGGTCAAATACGCCAGCACCCACACGCCATAGATCCAGAGCTCGCCGCACAGCCAGAGCACGAGGGCCATCAGCGCGTTCATCAGCCAGACGCCCCACGCATGCTGGATGAGCGACCGGAGGTGTTCACCCCACGCGCGCTTCGGCAGGCGGTGCGTGTCCGTCGCCACGGTCCACTTCAAGAGCCCCATATCCATGAGGAATAGCCCCAGGATGCGCTTGAGCCCCGTGAACCCGAGCAAGTCTCGCAGGCACTTGCGGTAGAGCCCTCTGCGCGTCGTCGGCAGGTTCGCCACCAGTGAACGATCCACGTCGCGCTCGGTCCCCGTATAGCGATGGTGCTTGCCGTGGTGCACGCGGTAACGCTCCTGATCCGTCCACACCAGCTTGCCGGCGAACCAATCCGACACGAAGCGGCTCAGTCCCTTGCTCGCGAACAGCGTCCCGTGAGACCCCTCGTGCATCAGGATCGCGCAGCCGAGCTGCCTGCCTCCAAGCACTATCAGAGCCAGGATCACGGTCAGGGGGTGAGGCCAAACGGCCAGGGCCACGAAGCTGCCAATAATCCCACTCCAAATCGACAACAGGGCGAACCAACCCCGCCAGTTGGAGCGCCGCGTCAGCTCTCGAATTTCCTCACGGCTAAATAGCTCACTCACTTTGGTGACGCCGTTCTCCGCTGCTGCGTCTTCCGTCTCAGTCGCCGCCACATCCATCACGCACCTCCAAGCGCCGCCGCGCGGCCGGTGCTGCCCGCCCGCTCGTCAGCGGTGCGTGACAGTGCACGCCAGATGCGTTGCCCCGCCTCATCGAAGCGCACCACGCTCGCCAAGAACTCCCGGCGCAGCTCGCCGTCAATCAGCTCCTCGGGCAGCAGCGGATCAAACACCCACTGCCGGATCGCACCATCCCCCAGCAAAAAGGATTGCCGCGCGGCAACCTGGGGCGCCAAGCGGTCGGCGCCTTCCAGCCACTGCTCGAGGCGGGCGCGCGTCTCCTGGTAGCCCCGCTCGATGCGCTTCACGTCCCACAGCGCCGCGATGCGGGCTGAGTCTGCGTCGCTGAACTCCGCCGCTCGAAACACCAGAGGGCGAGCCTCCACCGCTTGCTCCGGGCTGACTTGTAGCCGCTCCAGGCGCTCCCGCACGCGCTGGGCACCACCCACCAGGTTGTCGGGGCGCAGCCAAAGATCGCCTTCGAACTCCTTGAAGCCGGTCAGTGTCAGCGCGCGCTCCCGGCGACTCAACGCGGCGCGATCAGCGCGGCCAAGCCCCGCGCACCCCACCGCCAGGTAGCTCCCGCGCCAACGCTTGAGCGACTGCAAGCGCTCACGCCAGCCCGCGACCTCTGCAGCCAACGCGCTGCCTCCCGCTCCCAACCGGTACTCGCCGCGCCCCACCGACTCCACCAACGAGTCAGCCACCAGGCGAGCCAGCGTGACCCGCACGTTGTTGCTGGAGACCCCCATCAGCTCCCCGGCCGTCACGATGCTGCGCACTGGCAACGCACCCTCCTTGGCAGCCAACAGCAAGTTGAGAATGAGCCGCTTGGTGTTCACCGCCTTATTACAGCATCCATCATGCTCCGCTGCACGACGTAATATTTCAATCACTGCCAGTCGAACGTGATGCTTGTAATGGGCATCTCCCACGTGGGAACGCCTTGGATTGACTTGGGTTTTCCCTGTGCGTATGCCTCTCGAATGCGCCACGCCTGGATCTGGCTCTGCCTCCCGCTTGCCGTCGCCTGCAGCGAGTCCACCCCTGGGGGCGCCGCGGGCGCGGGCGGCTCCGCGGGCCGGTCTAGCGGGGGAACCGGCGGCCAAACCAGCGGTGGCGCGAGCGGCAGCGCGGGACAAGGCGGCGCGAGCGGCAGCGCTGGCACCGCAGGACAGGCTGCGGGTGGCTCCGCGGGCAGCGCCGGTCAGGCCTCAGGCGGTAGCGCCGGAACGGCAGGCAGCGCGGGAGCCGGCGGTGGCGCTGGCGCTGAGAGCTGCACCCCGGTCAGCCTGGGTTCGCTGATCGTCGCGGACACGGAAGCGGGCGGCTCTTCCCTCGCCTACGAGCTGCAAGGCTTGGACGCGACCCTGGACGACGTGATCTATGTCGAGTTCTTCGACGTCGCCGGCGCGCAGACGACCGGCAGCTTCGACCTGAGCCAAGCGCCGGACGACAACTACTCCACGTGCGCCCACTGCCTGCTCGGCTTCGAAGACGTGGGCGGGAGCTCCACGCCGTTTTACCCCGAGAGCGGCAGCCTGGAGGTCACCCTGGCGGACACTCAGTACACCGGCGTTTCCGCCGGGCAATTCAACAAGGTCATCCTTCGCGAGTCGACGCTCACCAGCTCGGTCACCGCGCCCGTGCAGGGAGGCAAGTGCTGGCAGCTGGACGGCTCCTGGCAGAATCCGTGAGGCGTCTTCAAGGCGCTGGCGGGTCTTCGCTGTGGGTCGTGCCCTCACCGGTGGTGATGAACAGCAGCGTCGCGCTCTGCTCGGCGACTCGACGGAACGTGTGCCAGGTGCCTCGCGGCACGACCACGTAGTCGCCTGGCTGCGTGAGGCTGAGCGCCTGATCGCCGCCGGGTAGTCGCAGCACGAACTCCCCGGCGCCAGCGATCAGCATCACGACTTCTTCACCGCTCGGGTGGATCTCCCAGTGGGGCCAGTCGCGCGCGCTCTCCCCAAAGCTCATCAAGTAGGGCCCAGGGAGCGTGATCGCACCGGAGCCGACCTTCGCCCAGAAGCCGTCGCTCACGTCGTGAGTCTGTACGTTGCCCGCGGCGTCCAACGTGGCGAAGGTCTCGTTGGCGGAAAACACTCGGGGTGGGCTCATGGGCTAGACGCTGACGCCGGACGCCTGAGATTGCAACCTCACCCCCAAAACCCGTGGATCGTGCCGCAGGGGCCGCTGCGTCGGCTGCAGGTACGCCGAGTCTCGACTCGGGCTCGGATCCCTCGGCGGGCTGATTCCGCGGTGTTGCTAGGGCACGCCTGATTCCGCACGGCATATGGCGACAAAAGGCCGTCGCTGCGCCTGCTGCCTGCGCTAGACTCGGAGGCGTGGGGATTTTCTATCTGGCGGCGCTGATCGTAGGCTTCGGCACCATTGCTCTGCAGCTACTCATGGGCGGCAGCGGCGACGGAGACACCGAAGCTGGCGGAGGCGGAGACGCGGATGCGGACACCGAAGCCGAGCTCGATCACGGAGATGTGAGCCACGACGGTGAGGGCGCACACGTCCACGCTGACGGCGGCTTTCTCCCGATCTTCCTCTCGCTGCGCTTCTGGACGTTCAGCTTGCTGGCGTTCGGCTTGAGCGGCAGCTTGCTTCACTTCTTGGACTGGGCGAGCTCCATCACTGCGTTGATCGTCGCGGTGAGCCTGGGGTTGCTCTCGGGCTTTGGTGTGTCCTGGGTGTTCCGCGCGCTGGGACGCGCGCAGACGACCAGCGGCGGCACCGCGCGAGACGCCGTGGGTCAGGTGGGCAAGGTGCTCGTGCCGTGTACGAAGGGTGGCCGGGGCAAAGTCCGCATCGAGCTCCGCGGTCAAACGGTCGACTTCATGGTCACCACCGATGAAGAGGCGCTCGCCGCTGGCGATCTGGTGCTGGTCGAGGATGTGGACACCGCCGGTGGAAACACCAGCGGGGTGCTGCAGGTATCCCGCGCCCCAGCGGAATACTTTCCACCCGGCTCGCGCCCAAGAACCCGGGTTCCGTGAGGCGCGCGCATTCGAAGGCCTTTCAGGCTTTGTTTTTGCGCAACCGTGACGGCGATCGGAGGGATATCCTCTGCGCATGTTCAACACGGTAGGGGGAAGCGCACTGCGCGCAACGCCGCTGCTCGGCGACATCACGCCGGGCCCATTCGGCGATCCGCAGGCGGCGTTTCAAGTGCTCGGCGTGGCGGTGGGTATCGTCGTCGCCTTCTTTATCCTGATCTGGTTCATCGGCCGCTGGCTAGTGATTTGCCGGCCCAACGAAATCGTCGTGATCAGCGGTCGCCAGCACAAGCTGACCGACGGCTCCAAGGTCGGCTACCAGGTGCTGCATGGGGGACGCGGCTTCGCGATCCCCATGCTCGAAGAAGTGAACCGCATGGATATGCGGCTAGTGCCCGTGCAGGTCGAGGTGCAGAACGCCTACTCCCGTGGCGGCATCCCGCTGATGGTTCACGCCATCGCCAACGTGAAGGTGAGCAGCAACCCGAACTTCGTGCGCAACGCCATCGAGCGCTCACTCAACATGACGCCTCACCAGATCGCTGGCATCGCCCAGCAGACGCTGGAAGGTGTGCTGCGTGAGGTCGTCGCGGAGCTCACCCCGGAAGAGGTCAACGAAGACCGCTTGAAGTTCGCGAACACGCTGATCCGCAACGCCACCGACGACTTCGACAAGCTGGGCCTCGAGCTCGACGTGCTCAAGATCCAGATGGTGAGCGACGACGCCAACTACCTGAACAGCCTCGGTCGTACGCGTATCGCCCACATGATCCGCGACGCGCAGAACGCGGAGAACCAGGCCAACCAGGCGATCACCGAGGCCCAGGCCTCTGCCCGGCGCCGCGCGGAAACGGCTCAGAAGCAAGCCGAGGCTCAGGTACTCACCAAGCAAAACCAGTTGCGCGCCGAGCTTGCCCAGCTCGAGGCCCAAGCCAAGAGCGTCGAGAACGAAGCCGCGGTCGCTGCAGAGACAGCCCGGGCGGAGGCCGAGCAGGCACTGCAAGCGCTGCGCGCCGATCTGGAGCGCCTGCGCCTGGAGTGTGACGTGTATTTGCCCGCCGAGGCCCAGCGCCTGGCGTCTGAAGCCGAGGCGCGAGGTCGCGCGGCTCCGGTGATCGAGAGCGGTAAGGCCAGCGCCGAGGCGCTCGCGATGGTCGCCGCTGAGTGGCAGAAGGCCGGACCCGACGGGCGCGACCTGTACGTGTTGCAGCACTTGCGCTCCCTGGTGGAGGCAGCCGTCGCTCGCGTGACGCGCGCCAAGATCGGCGAGCTGTCCGTGGTCGACGGCGGCGACGGCCACAGCTTCACCGGTGCAGTTGCGAGTTTCCCCGCGGCAGTGTCCGAGGTGCTGAAGGAGACCGGCAGCGCGATCGGCGTCGACATCGATCAGCTGCTGCGCGGTAAGTCCAAGGCGCTCCCAGGAAAGGGAGGTGTGTGATGGAGATCTTCGTCGTCATCGGCATTACGGGCCTCGTCGTCCTGCTAGCGCTCTACGGCACCGTGAAGCGCCTGCTCTGGGTCTCGACGCCCAACGAAGCGCTGATCTTCAGCGGTGCTCAACGCAGCCTCGAGGGTCGCACCCTCGCCTATCGCTACGTGCGAGGCGGGCGCTCGCTGCGCAAGCCACTCATCGAGCGCGTCGACGTGATGGACCTTTCGATGTTCACCGTGATGGTGAACGTCTCCGGCGCCTTCAGCAAAGGCGGCATCCCACTGACGATTCAGGGCGTCGCCAACGTCAAGCTGCCGGGAGAGGAACCGCTGCTCTCCAACGCAGTGGAGCGCTTTCTTGGCCGCACCCGAGATGAGATCTACTACGTCGCCAAGGAGACCCTGGAAGGGAACTTGCGCGGTGTGCTCGCGAGCTTGACCCCGGAAGAGGTCAACGAGGACAAGCAGCGCTTCGCCTCGATCCTGCTCGAAGAAGCCGAGCACGACATGAGCCGCATGGGGCTCGTGCTGGATACGCTGAAGATCCAGAACGTGACGGACGAGGTGAACTACCTCTCGAGTATCGGACGTATCCGCGGCGCCTCGCTCAACATGACCCAAGCGATCGCAGAAGCCGAAGCGAGAGCCGACGCTTCGGTACAGCAAGCGAGCAACTGGTCGGCGAGTGAGATGGCGAAGATCGACGCTGAGCTGCAGATCCAGCGTGAAGAAACCGCGAAGCGTATCGCCGACGCCACCAGTCGTCGTGAGGCGATGATCCAGGAGGCGCGCGGCCAGGTCGCGGCGTTGATCGCTCAAGTCACCGCCGAGATCGAACGCCAGAAGGCACGCGCACCGCAGGAGAAGCGTCGCCTCGACGCCGACGTGGTGCAGCCCGCGATCGCCAAGCAACGCGCCGCAGAAGAAGCAGCGCGCGGCTCCGCAGCAGACACCCTCGAACGAGGCCGCGCGGAAGCGGGTAGCTTGAAGGCGCTGATCGACTCCTACAAGAGCGGTGGCGCTTCGGCGCGAGACGTCCTCGCGCTGCAGAACCTGGTGCCGATGCTGGCGCACATTTCCGGCGCGCATCACTCCCTGGCCATCAGCAAGCTCAGCGTGCTGCCCACGGGCGAATCGTCGGGCGGAGACTTGGCTCGCAAGGCCATCGGCGCGGCGGAGCAAATCAAGTCAGCCACCGGCGTCGACTTGGCGGGAGTCGCGAAGAAGTTCGGGGGCTGACGGTCGACATGCCCGATGTGGTGGTGGTCGGAGGTGGACCCGCAGGGTCCACTTGCGCCGCGCGCTTTGCGCAGCTGGGGCACTCGGTGGTCTTGCTCGAGCAGGACCACTTCCCGCGCTTCCACATCGGTGAGTCGTTGCTCCCGGGCACCTTCAAGGTGTTCGACGCGATCGGCGTCACACAGAAGATCGAGGCCCGCGGGTTCTTGCCCAAGCACGCGGCGGAGTTCGTCAGCGGCGACGGCAGCATTCGGCGGCGCTATCCGTTTGCGGACGGGCTGCTGGAGGGACGCACCTCGGCGTTCGAAGTGGATCGTGCTGACTTCGATCAGCTCTTGCTGGATCACGCAGAAGCCCAGGGCGTCAGGGTACACCGCAACACGAGAGTGCGTGAGGTGCGCTTCGACGAAGACGGTGTCGAAGTGGACGCCACGGTCAAGAGTCACGACGCCCAGTTTAAGTTTTCCGCAAGGCTATTGATCGACGCGACCGGACAGAGCGCGCTGCTCGGCCGTGAGCGCGGCGTGCGGGATCTGGACCCCGCGCTCAAGAACTTTGCGCTGTTCTCGCACTACGCGGGCGCGACGCGGAGCCTTGGGCAAGCCGAGGGGGACATCAGCATCGTGCTCGCGCCCAACGGTTGGTGGTGGGTGATCCCCCTCGCCGGTGGGCGCACCAGCCTCGGGCTGGTCGCTCCAACCAAGAGCCTCGCTGGTGCGCGCGCCGATGAAGCCTATTTCGATCGGCAGCTCGCCGCATCGAGCTACCTCGCGGAGCGCTTCGCGGGTGCCGAGCGGGTCGCACCCGTGCGCGGCGCGTCGGATTACTCGTATGCCTGCCGTGAGCTGGTCGGTGACGGCTGGATGCTGGTAGGCGACGCCGCGGCGTTCATCGACCCGGTGTTCTCGACCGGTGTTCACCTCGCGGCGCTAAGTGGTTTCCGCGCGGCAGAAATTGCCAGCCCAGCGCTCGGGCGCAGGCCGCGCGGCGCCATTCCTCAAAAGCAGCTGGTCGCCTATCAGCGCTGGCTCGCGCCGCTCATCCAGCGCTACCGCGGCTTCGTCTCCGGGTTCTACGCGCCGGAGTTCGTCGAGCTGATGCTCGCCCCGACGGAGAAGCTTCAGCTCCGTCAGGCAGTGACGTCGATGCTCTCAGGCCTCACGGAGTCGAGCTTTGACGTCGCGTGGCGCCTCAAGGTGTTCGAGTCGTTGGTGCGGTTGAATCGCTCGTTCAACCTCGCGCCGCGCTTGGACGATCGACGTCACTAAGCAAACGCGGGATAGCCCGCGGTCAGGTGCGCGGCTTGCGCCCCAAGAGCTTCGCAGCCAAGTGCTCGCCCAGCTGGTCTGCGAGCAGCTTCTCAACGACCGTCTCTTTCTCGGCTCGCTCCTCATCGCCGGTGTACTGAAACTCGATGCCCATTCCGGCAGGGTTGCCTTTGGTGGCTTCTTCGGTCGGCACGACCCAAATCACCTTGCCCCGCAGCCTGAGCGGCTCGGGGAGGTTCGGCACGGTGAGCGCAAACACGAACTCCGTATCGACGGCGAGCGGACGCTGAGTGCCAATGAACGTCCCCCCGCGCGAGATGTTCTTCGTGTAGTCCGCGAAGAACGTATTCAGGCGCTTGTATTCGACCTTGAGCTCGATGGGGGCGCGTCGGTCGCGACGCCGTTCGTCGTCGTCAAGCTCGCTCATGCAGGCGCAGGGTAGTTCCAAGGCGCCCCCCACTGCAATCGGCTTACGACGCCAGGGCGCCGAGCCTCGATATGTCTGCCGGGCGGTGTGCTATGTCACCAATCGTGCGGGATCCGTACGAGTTACTTGGCGTGCGTCGTGACGCCACTCAAGAGGAAATCAAGGCGGCGTTCCGACGTGCGGCCATCAAGCACCACCCGGATCGCAACCAGGGTGACCCGACAGCCCAGTCGCGCTTCGCGGAGATCAACCGCGCCTACCAAATCCTCTCCGACCCGGGGCACCGCGCCAACTTCGACCGCTTTGGTACCGATCCGTTCGAGCGTGGGGGTGTCGCCGCGAGTGGCATCGAAGACTTCGTCGACCTGTCCAACGTCGACGGTGTGATGGGCGACATCCTGAGCGCCTTCGGCATCAAGAACCCCGACCGCAAGAAGGTCGAGTACCGCCTGGAAATCAGCTTCGAAGAAGCCGCCCTCGGCTCGAGCCGCGAGGTTCGCTACGCGCGACTCGATCACTGCAAGACCTGCGGAAGCAGCGGAGCCGCCCCGGGCACCACCCTCGCCAACTGCCGCAACTGCGGCGGACGCGGCAAGGTGCGCAGCGCCCAAGGCCTCTTGCCAATCCCGTTGGAACGCCCGTGCCCCACGTGTTTTGGGCGAGGAAAAATGGCTCAAACCCCGTGCGTCAGCTGCCGCGGCAAAGGGCTCACCAAACAAACGCGCACCCTCGAAGTGAATTTGCCCGCGGGAATCGAGCACGGCACTGCCCGCGTCGTCGAAGGCGAAGGCAACCGCATCAAGCCAGGCGGTGGCTTTTCCGACCTGGAAATCCAGATCGTGGTGCTGCCCCACGAGCTCTTCGAGCGCGACGGAGACGACGTCCGCTGCCGGGTCCCGATCAGCTACGTTCAAGCCTCACTCGGTGGGGAAGTCACCGTCCCGACGCTGGCGGGCAAGGCCAAGGTGCGGGTTCCCCCAGCAACCCAGTCGGGCAGCGTACTGCGCCTGCGGGGTCAAGGCATCAGCCATCGGCTGCGCGCTGGTAAGGGCGATCAGCTGATTGAGGTATTCGTTGAAGTGCCCTCCGAGCTGAGTCCGCGCGCGCGCGAGCTCTTGGTCGAGCTTGGGCAAGAACTTGGAGAAGATCTGCAACCCCAACAGCGGAGCTTCATGGAGAAGCTGAAGGGCCTGTTCGGCTGAGACGGAGCGAGGTGCGGCGTGAGCGAATCAACATATATCCGCGCGGTAACTTTTGACGCTGGGCAGACTCTGGTCGAATTGGACACCGCGTTTCTAGCCTCACGCGTGGAGGAACGGGGCGCGCTGGTCAGCGTCGCGCGGCTGGACGACAGCACGCCCGAAGCTTGGAGTGAGTACGCAGCTGCGCTCGGCGCGGGCCAAGGCGGCGAACGCGCTTGGAAGCGCTTCATGCGGCGTCTGCTCAGCGTGGCGGAGATCGCTCCTCACCCCCATAAACGGGAAGGCTCTGAGGCTACGGCTCACGGGGGACACGCGCACGAGCCGATCAGTGAGCTTGCGCATGAGCTGACAGAGTGGCTGTGGGAGCAGCAACCAAAGCAAAACCTGTGGCGCCGCCCAATACGCGGCATGTTCGAGCTGGCTCGCGAGCTGCGAGAGCATCGCATCCCCGTCGGCATCCTCAGCAATTCCGAGGGGAAATTATCGGCGCTAATCGAAGAGCTCGGGCAGCTCGACGCTTTCGATACGGTGACGGACTCGGGAGTCGTCGGCTGCGAGAAGCCAGCCCCGGAGATTTTTCACCTGACAGCGAAGGCGCTGGGTGTCGAAGCTCATGAGTTGCTGCACATCGGGGACTCCTTCGAAGCGGACATTCGCGGAGCGCTGGGCGTCGGTGCAGACGCGATCTGGTTCAACAGCGCGGGGTTCGAGGCGTCTCCTCCGAGTGATGTGGGCGGTTTCGAGCCGGTACGGGAGGCTCCGGCGTCTGATCCGCGCATGCCAACCTCGGTGCCCAGCGTGCGCCGCGCGGCCACGGCGTTCGAGCTGCGAGAGCACTTCTGCGAGCTCGGGCTGCTCTAGCTGCGCTTCCCGCGTGACCGCGCCGGTTCTGCACGTACACTCGGGCGGCTCATG
>JBFXBK010000036.1:0-37547 GCA_050183255.1 Polyangiaceae bacterium
CGCGGCGACAGGTGCCGATAGAGGTCTCGACGTAGCAGTTGAGTGAGGGCAGCCCAGGCAGGGTGCGGTCTTGCTCGATGTCGAGCACCCGCAACTGGCGTTCGAACTGGCCCGCGAAGTGGGAGCCGTGATCGTGGATCACCTTGGCGGGCTTGCGTCCCGTCCTCGCCAGTACCTGTGCGAAGACCTTGCTGGTCCAACGCGAGTCGACGTCCCAGCCATCGTAGACGCGGAGCTCAAGCCGCTCGCGGGTGTGGATGTCGAGGACCATGAGGACTTGGACCCAGACGTCTTTCGCGGTCTTCACCGCGAAGTAGTCGAGAGCCCAGACGGCGTCCTTCGCTGCAGACTGGTAGCGCTCGAAGTCCAACTTCCCATGACCTGGGTGCGGAGAGAAACCGTGGTCTTTGAGTACTCGCTGGACGGTGCGTGCGTGGACCCGGATCCCCATGCGCCGCAGCTCTTCGGAGATGCGCTTCTGCCCCCAGGCACCGTTCTCACGCTTCAGAGTGACGATGAGTTCCTCGATCCGGGGATCTAGCGTCGGACGTCCACCGATGTTGGGCGGGACGTACTTGCGCTTCCTGAAGATGCTTGCCCAACGACGAATGGTCGGAATCGGTGCCGACAGGAAATAGCGTTGGAACGGCTCGTCACCGCGCGTGAGCATGTAGGCAAAGACCTGCGCTGCACGCTCCTTCAGCGGCCGCTTACGTCGGGGTTTCCTGATCGAGTTGTCTCCTGAGGCTTCATCGCGCTTCAGCCGCAGCTCAAGCACGTCGAGCTGGGCCTTGAGGGCGATGTTCTCTCGATAGAGTCGAGCGGCTTCCGGGATGGTCGAGTTGCGTGGAAGGCGGCTGACCTTGTCGACTGCCGTGATGAGGCAGTGATAGAACCCGAACTCGAGGGAGCGGAGTAGTAGTGACAGCACCGCGGTAGTGTCGGAGATCTACACGCCGTCGTAAATGTGCGTCCAGTGCCTACAGAGATCACCGCACGGAAACGAAATTGGGGCGCACCTCGACGTGCCGACCAGAGACCTGACCGCTATGTTTTCAGCCGGAGAGGCGGCATCGGGACTTTCAACTTCACGCCGCGTGTCTTCGCCTCGCGAGCCGCGTTCTTCGACGGGTCGTGGAAGTACCAAATGTTGAACTTCCACTCGCTGTGGCGAGTATCAGCCTTGAGGTCTCCCCAGCCCAGGTGGTCGGCGATCGCTTCCATTAGCGCCAACTTCGGACCCGCGGTGACATCACCCTGCCAGGCGGCCATGACGGCCCCGAGGAGCACGTCAGCGACCATGATGCCAGGGGTTGCTTTTGAATCCCTCGTGAACAGCGAACTAACGGCAGCAAGGCCAAGTTCCTTCTTGAGGGTGTTGTTGATGATCTTGTGGGCAGCCTCGTCCGCTTTGCCGTAACGAGATGGAAGCGGATCCACGCGGATATGATAGGCCTTCTTGGCGTCCCCTGCAGAGAAGTACTTCACCTTGGACTTGATCAACATGGCGAAGTGCTTCCGCAGTGCCTGATCCATGTCCTTGTGATGCTTGCGTTCAACGTAGCCTCGGCGAACGATCAAACAGTGAAACATGAGCCAGCTTCGCTTGAAGAACTCAGCAGCCAGCTCCTCGTAGAACGCCTGACTTCGCCTGGTGACTTTGTTCCACTTGATCTCGTCGGAATTGCCGTGCTTCTCCCTGAGGTTCTTCACCAGACCGCTGAAGTCACCTCGTCGCTCCCACGGCATCCATAGCGAGCCGAATCCGTAGTACCTCTGCCCCCCGACGCCGCTTTCGTCGCAGTAGACCAGGTAGTTCTTGTGATCCGGTAGCGGGCTCTCGTCGGCAGGATCCACGACAGCGAGAGTGTAGCCGCTGGTTTTCTACGGCGGGAGTAGACGTTGTTGTCTCGGATTCATGGGAAGTCCGTTAGAGGAACTCCAAAGATTCGATTCCGCGGATTTGCATGGCGAACCAGCGCCCTGGTGTCACCAACTCGGAGCGATCAGCGCTATTGATTGCCGAGCCGGCGCACTCTCTCTCCGTTCCTACGAACAACGAACTGATGAACATTCGCGGACGGCGGGTCCACGATGGCTGACCGGTGGGCGATGCTAGCAGGGGTTGTTGACGCCAGGACAACCTCACCTCGCCGCACGGTCACGTGTCCTTCGTCCGCGAGCTGCTGAACCAGATCGCTCGCGACGTCGTGCGGCAGCGTTGATGCGAGCGCCAGCGTCCGAATGGTCATCGGCCGACCAGACTCGGTGAGGATGCGTAGCAGCTTCTCGCTGGGTCCCAACGCCAGCGTGGGCTGTGCGCGGGGGTCGCTCTCTTGACTCGGCGGCTCTGCCGGGCGGACCTGAGGCGCAGCGCCGTTCCGCTTCCGTGTTCGCGTTGTGGACGCCTTGGGATGGCCCGACTTCTGTGAGCGCGCAACGGGCTCGGAGGCAGGCACCCCACTGAGGGAGCCGTGGAGTGAACCCTCTAGCGCTGCTTGTACGTGTTCGAGTACTGCTTGGCGGATCAGCTCGTTGAGGTCTGAGACGAAGGCATCAACTCGTTCACGGATAAGCTCGTTCGCGGTGGTCATGTGCAAACGTGTTTGCGATCGTTTGGATCGATCGTCAACTCAGTTTGCGGCAAGCATCGGTCACCGCGCGGAAAGAGATGTCACCGAGCTGGCGCTCAACGCAAAGCGCCCGCTCATCGGATGATGGAGCGGGCGTCCGGTGTGGTGCGGCAGATCGCGACTACTTGCGTCCAGCGCTGTAGCGCGTGGCGCGCTTCTGGCCCTTCTTCTTGAGGCGACCTTCGGCGAGCAACTTCTTTACTGGGAGCGCGAGCTCCTTGGTGGGGATTGCGATCCCTTTGCCGATCTCTTCGATGCTGGACCCTGGATTCGACCTTACGAAATCAACGAGTTTCTCAGCCATCTCGTTCAGCTCTGCCGCAGTCCGCTTTCCACCACGCTTTCCGGTCTTCTTTGCGGGAGTGCCAGCGGCAGTGGCCGTGACGGCCTTTGGGCGGCCGGGACGGCGGGGGGCCGTTGGCAGCGCTTGCCCAAGAACCGTTTGGACGTTGTCCAGGATCGATTGGTGAATGAGGTCGGTGAGATCAGCGACGAAAGCGTCGACGCGAGCACGGATCAGATCGTTGGTGTCGGCCATGGGCCGTCATTGCTGCTGTTCCACAGTGGTGTCAACTACATCGTCAGCAAATGCGCGATGACCGCGCGGCAATGAGCCGGTATTCGTGCGGAAAGTCAGAAGGTTCCGCTGGCTGTCAATCCGCGTGGCCCAATCGCCAGGCCAACCCACCGTCCTCCTCCATGAGTGTCGGTCGGCTGGGAGTCTGGCCAGAGGAAGTAGGCACCAACAGTCAGCACCGCGAAACCGGCGCCGATGCCAAACATGATGTTGCTCATATTCCCCGAGTCCACGTAGTCGTTGTGAGCTCTGAGAATGTCACTGCACAGGGTAGACGTGCTGTTCGAGCAATCGTCAACCTGACCCTTGAGCCGTTCCCGCTCGTCCTTGGCCGAGTCTGAGTTGACCCGAAGGACCGCTCCCGCGATCACAAACCCGACTGTTGCGACGCCTCCGCCGATCAGCGCGATGGTCTTCATGCTTGTGCCCGTTTCTTCGGGGCTGTCGGCGGGCGGCTTCGCGGGTGTGGAGACGGGAGTTGGCTGTGAGGCTTTGGGTTTGAAGTCGATCCGTTTCACCAACGAATCACCGGCCACAGCTCTGAAGCGTTCCGAGCGGGATTCGTAGCCATCAAGTTGAACCAGAACTTCGTGCTCCCCTGGCTCAAGAAAGAGAGGTTGCGCTAGTGGCGCACTGCCCACGCTGATGCCATCCACTTGAACCCTGGCTCCCACGGGAGCAGTGAGTTCAAGCGTCGCGACGTGGTTCTTCGCGCGTTGGAGTTCTTTCAGTCCTTGGTCTGGCAAGGGGTAGCGCGCGCTGCAGGTCGTGAGATGATCTGCGGCGTCGCGATACTTCTCGAGATCGAGTTCCACCTGGCCGAGAAGGCAAGCGAGCTTGGCACTCTTGTGGGCCTCCCAGGCGCTTCGAAAGGCGGAGTACGCCTGCTGGTGATGCCCAGCTGCGTACTCCTTCTTTCCGCGCGCAATCGACTCAGCGACGACGTTCGAGGGAGCGTCGTCCTCTGGTGGCGCTGCTTGGGCTGGTGTGGAAAGGGCGGTCGCGAACGCAATCGCTCCGAGGCCGCCCGTTCTCGTACCTACTCGCCGCATTCGTCAGTTGGTCTGCTGGTGTACCTGTTCGGACAGACCAACCACCCCGGCGTTGCCACCACTCCCACCCGGCCCCGCAGCTCCAGCGCTTCCAAGCGTGAACGTGGTGTTGGTCGTCGTCGGCGCGTTTCCGAGATGCAAGACTCCAACTGACAATCCACCGGCGCCTCCTCCTCCGGGTCCGCCATTGCCGCCAGCGCCACCACGGCCCCCAGGACACCCTGTACCGAGATTGTATGGCTGGCCCGCCTGGCCACCGACCGCGGCGGCGCGCGGCTGGCCATCCTGTCCAGCCCCGCCATCGCCGCCGTTTCCGAGACTACCTGAGACGTTGGTAAGGGTGATCGGAGAGTTGACGAGCAGAAGCGCGATGCTGGAGCCGCCACCGCTTCCGGCGGCCCCGAAATCACCACCGCATGCGCCAGCGCCTCCGCTACCGCCTCCACCCGGGTTCCCGCCGCGACCGCCACCTCCGCCCTGGCCGTCTTTGCCAGCCGTGCCCGGCAGCCCGCTGGTGGGTGTCCACCCACTCGCATCTAGGGTACCGAGGGTGTTCGCACCGGCACCAGGTGAGCCGCTAGCGCCGTCAGCGCCCGCACCGCCGATGCCACCCACTCCAACAGAGTCGCACGTGATAGTTCCTGGTTGCCCAGCTTGTCCCCCGCCAAGCGCGGGCAATCCCGGTGCGCCAGCAGAAGGGCTTGCGCCGCCGTTACCTCCGCCCCCGCCGACCGTATGCGTCGTGCTTGGACAGACGTAGTCCTTCTCTGCTGCACCGGCGTTGCTGGTCGCGTCGTTACCCTTGAGTTCGGTGATTGTCGGCAGGGTCCACTGGGTGCGATTACCATCGGTCCCTTTCATCCCGTCACCCGCAACGAGCTTCACGTTGCTGAGAGTCAGCGCGTTACTGGTCTTCACGAACGCGGCGATGCTGCTGCCGCCGGCTTGGGTCGCGCTCAGCGCTTCGAACTCAAAGCCATCGAGCAACGTTGCGGTGTTCACGCTGTCTGCGGTTAGCGCGTAGCCTTCTGTGGTCGGCGCTACCTTTGCTTTCAGCGAGTTGTCGTAGGTCCAATCCGAGCACTTGAAGCTACCCCAGGCGGACACGCCAGCGTTCGCCGAGCTCAACGCCACGGTTTCGTCGTAGGAGCCTCCGTCTGCACAGGCGTAAAGCCGCTTCCCCGAGGATTTGGCTTCCGTCAGTCCTTTCCCGACGGTCGCGTATGGGTTTGCCTTGGTGCCGTCGCCGGTGCCGTCGTCACCACTTGGCGATACGAAGACTCCGTACTCGTCATCAATAACGCAGTCGTCATCGCCAGGCAGAGAAGAGCCATCGCAGATGGGGCCCGTTCCGCCGGTACCACCAATGCCGCCAGCTCCTCCGGTCGCCCCGGTGCCCGCGGATCCGCCGTCGCCAGCGGTTCCGCCGTTCCCCGCGGTACCGCCAGTTCCACCAGAGCCGCTCGTGCCGCCAGTTCCTGCCGTACCTGCGGTGCCGGCCGAGCCTCCATTGCTCGAGCATGTACCTTCACTCGCGCAGTCGGGCGGGCCTTCGATGCACCCCACCATGCACAACCCAGCAAGCCCAAAGCTAAGAGAAAACCACCTCATCAGAATGACCCTTTCCAAACAAAGCTTCCGCCTTGCGAACCTACACTAACGACCGGGAACAGGCTCGTGTTGGACTGCTCAGGTTCAGGCCAGAGCAGGAACGCCGCAACGCTCACTACTCCCAGACCGATGCCCGCGCCCAGCAACACATTCCCGGTAGAGCGCGCAGAGTCCCACTCGTCGACGAGCTGCTTTGATTCGCGGCACTTGGCGCTCAACGGGTCGTTGCACGCATCGTTGCCGCCCAGGCTGTTCCACTGATCCATCTTCGAGCCAGCGCTACTCCTGAAGACGAAGTGCCCGATCAGCGAGCCGACAGCGAGGGCTGCGGTGCCGATCACAACCACGTTCCTCACGGTGTAGTCGGGCGCTTGGTCGGGGGGCGTCGAAGGAGTCTCTGGTGGTGTCGGTGCCGTTGAGGGCTTCTGCGTGGCCGAGTGAGCCGGAGTCACTTTCGCTATTTTCTTTAGGGAAATGCTCCGCGAGTCCTGCGTCCCAGCCGTCCCGTCAAGGAGGCCTTTCTCGTTCTCGAAGCCGTCAGCCGAAACCACGAGCTCGTGCATACCGGGCGAGAGGTAGAGGTCGCGCTCGGATTGTACCTCGCCATCAATCCGCACCTCGGCATCCGCAGGGGTGGTGGCGATGGTGACCCGATAAACCTTGGACTTCGCGTCCGCAGCTGCCTTCTTTGCGGAGGCTTTGACCTTCGAGCCCGCTAGCTCAACGCAGCGATCGAGGAACTGCGACGCCTGCGGCCAGCGCTTCTGTTGGTAGTAGACCTGACCCAGGTTGCAGGCGACGCGCGCTGATTTCTCGATCCCCCACTGCGTGATGAGGATCGCTTCTGCTGTGGCGAAGTCACCCTTGCGGATAGCGGCGAGCGCTTGTTGGTTGAGCTTGTCCTTCGCTTCAGGAGACGGCTCAGGAGTTGGTTGTGCAGCGGCAGTAGCGGCCAGGAGCGACAGCACGGATGCGAGCTTGATGGATGAACGAAACATGTGAGTTGTGAGCTGTCAGAGCCCCTCTCCGAACGGTTCGAAAGTAGCGGTCGGCTTGGGGATAGGTTTGGCAGCCGGCTTCGACTGCGGACTGGTTGACCGCGCGGACGGCGGTGGTGAAGGAGGCGGGGCTGGCTTCTCGGTTGCTGAGGGGCGCGCTGAAGGTGCGGGGACCTCGACCTCCTCTGCCGCAACCGCGCTAGGCTGTGTGGCCGTCGCCGACGTGGTCGGGATCGGCGTTTCCGCGGCAGCGGTGCTGGTCTCCTGAGGTAGTACGCTGCTCGCCGTCGGTAGCGCATCACCGGACTCTCCAGCCTGGGGCGTAGTCGGATGACGGAGCACGAGCCAGATCATGATCCCGGCAAGTGCGAAGCAAGGAATGAGGATCAGGAGCGCGCGAGACCAGGGGACCCGCGCCGTTTGACCGTTGTCGCCACTCCGTGAGACCTCTGTGCCCTCGAACGCGGTCGGCGGGTCGGAACGGTGCTTCCGTGAGGAGATGTCATCGAACTCGTCTTCCGCGAAGTCCGCCGGCTTCTGGCCGATAGTGCGGGTGCGAATCGTGATGAGCTGTTTCTGATAGAGAGCTTGGAGCTCAGGCGGTGTGTCGCTGGACCCTGCATCGGTAGCGCTACCGTCATTGGCGGTCTCACCACGGATCGCCTGGAGCTCGGCCTCGCTCATGCGCTGAGTCGTGCGCTCGCGCGCTGCGCGGACTGCGTCCCGCTCCGCCCAGTCGGGTTTGACGAAGAGCGCATCCTCGCCAGGCTCGAGCCCCACGGTCAGTTCGCGGATAGCGTCTTCGACTGCGGGATTCCGCCCCAACACCGCGGGCGGCACGGTGTCGCCGCTGCGATTGGACTTGTCCCGCGCGCTCATGACCATGCCCCGCGGGTGTTGCCAGCCGGTCGCGGCGCTGCGCGTAGCGTGTGGTTCATAGCCCTGACCTCACCTTCGAGCCGGCGGCTGTCGGGCTAGAGTCCGGTTCCCAAAGCTCACGCTTTGGTTTCGGCTTCGACGCGGGTTTGGTTGCGGGCTTTTTCGTGCCCCAATCATCCCAAGCGGTTGGCGCGGGAGGCGAGGCTTTCGGCTTCGGCTCTGGGGCAACCGGATCTGCTTTGGCCGACGGTGAAGCATCAGGGGATTGCGATGCAGTCGGTGCCGACCCTAGGTCTTCGACCACTGCATCGATTTCTGCCTGTGAGACCTCGCGCTCTTTAGGGGGCGTAGACGGCGTCGGCGGCGATGGCGCCTGCAGGTTTTCCGGGGTCGCGACAGGCACAGGGGCTTCCTTGCGGCTGTCACCTCGCACAATCACGCGCAGAAGGCCAAGTGCAATCATCGCTAGGCATGCCCCGAGAACCACGCCGAAAACGGTTCGAGTGCGAGACCGCTGGGGCAACGCGACTTCAGCGTTGGTCGACGGCACCGTGACGCCAGGCGCCGCTGGTTCGGTCTGTAGACGTGCCGTGGCGCCCCTGGGAGGAGAGCCTCCGCCATTCGAGAGTTTGGGCGCCGGGGGTTCGACGGACGATGCGTCGAGCATCTTGAAGGTGCCTCGGGGCCCGAACGCTTTGGGGGCGCCCCGGTCAATGACAGGCGTCTTCGCAGACGAGCTCGGAGCCCGATTCCGTGCGGCAGGAACTTGTACCACAGCTGCAGCAGCTCCGGCGGCGTCGTGCGGATCCGCCGCTTTGAGCGCTCGACTACGCGCCTCGCGGAGCGCCAAACCAAACTCGAGCATGGTCGGGAACCGCGCTGCAGGGTCCTTCCGAAGCGCCCGTTCAACCACACGCCAAATGTAGCCTGGGCACCCTCTAACCACGTAGGGGAGGGGCTCGGGGTCTGCAACGAGCTGGCGGGTCACTAGCTCGTATCTCGACGGAAACGGATCGTCGGGTCGGATGAACGGGTGGCGGCCCGCAATCATCTCGTAGGTAACGATGCCCAATGCGTAGATGTCGGTGCGAGAATCAACCGAGAGACCTTCGCACTGCTCTGGGGCCATGTAGGGGATCGTCCCGCGCACTCGGAACTGATCCGTCGTCTTGACTCCATAGCCCTGTACCTTCGCGGTACCCAGGTCGAGCACCTTCACTTCGTTCGCGTCGGTAATGAAGACGTTCTCGGGCTTGATGTCCCGGTGCACCACGTTCAGTTCATGTGCGGCCTGCACCCCGTCCGAAATCTCGGCTGCGTAGTGGAGAGCCTTGGCAACCGGGATGCTGCGGTTGAGTCGCAGGTACTCACGCAGCGTGTGGCCGGTGAGGAGGTCCATGACCATGAAGAACAGTGGAGTGCCCGGGACCACCCCCGCGTCGTGAACTCGAACGATGTTTCCGTGCTGAATCTGGGAGAGCAGAACGGCTTCCCGCCGCCATCGGTCGACTGCGTCGTCGCGCGTGGACTCATGCAGATGCATGATTTTCAGGGCGCGCTGATATCCGAGCACATGATGGCGCGCAGCGAAGACTCGACCGGCCCCACCGGACCCAATCTCCTCTTCGAGAATGTAGTGGCCAACTAGATCGCCGGGCCGTAGCGGGTAGGCCGTGGAACTATCAGCTCTGTTTGGTTCCACTAGGGCCATACCTCTCCGCGCTCCCGAGACCGCTCCGTATGTAACACAAAGGAGCGAAAAATCCCTGAGCCGGCCCCATATCGGCCAGACCGCGAATCAGTTGCGGAATTGGCGGCACTCATCCCATCCAGTGCCAGGCCAGTAGGCCGAGCAGCAAGGCCACGGCGCCACCAACCACAACGGCGAGGAGGAACGACTGGCTTGAGGCAGCGCCAGACTCAGCCGCGATCTTGGTTGGCGCAGAGTGCAACGTTGGGGCAGCAGAAGCCCCATCTCTTGGACGGTCGATCATGGTCGATGCCAGCTGAAGCCCAGGCTCTTCGCTGACCTGGCGGTTCACCG
Organism: Polyangiaceae bacterium; assembly: GCA_050183255.1. Taxonomy (GTDB): domain Bacteria; phylum Myxococcota_A; class Polyangia; order Polyangiales; family Polyangiaceae; genus JAHBVY01. The sequence continues at coordinate 9,795 of JBFXBK010000036.1, forward strand.
GAACAACCACTGGGTTGGGGACGGTCGGTTCTGGTTCGGGGGCTTGGTTGCGCGTTGCTCGGAGTTCCCTAGGGTCCCAAGTCGTGGTCTCCGCGAACCCGACGGGCATCTGTAGGAGTCGCGCGACGGACTCCATCGTTTCCTTCATCTCGGTCGCGTTCTGAAACCTCCGCTCGGGCTTCTTCTCTAGAGCCTTCAAGATGAACAAATCGAGCTCCGAGGGGAGCGGCGTTGGACTGAACACCGACGGTGGTTTCGGCACATCGCCCAAGTGAGCGCGGAGCAACATCTTGGTGTCTGCGATGTCGTCGAATGGACCTCGACCCGCGAGGAGCGTGTACGCGACCAGGCCCACAGCGTAGAGGTCGGTTCGGGCGTCGACGGCTTGGGCCAAGATCTGCTCCGGCGCCGAGAAGCGCGGCGTGCCGACCATCATGCCCTCTTCGGTGGCGTACTGGGGCTTCGGCAAGTCAGCGCCAGTCAGTACCTTGCCGATGCCAAAGTCGAGCAACTTGACCTTCGTGCTGCCGAAGCTTTCTGCGAGGAAAATATTGGTCGGCTTAACGTCCCGATGAACGATACCCTTCTGGTGCGCAGCCTCAAGTCCCGCGAGAAGCTGGCTGATGACACGGACTGCTTCGTACACGTCCACGTTGCCCTCGGCTCGTAGCCGTTCGGACAAGGTGCGCCCACGCAGGTGTTCCATCACCAGGTAGGGCCGACCGTCGGGCGTCACGTCGAAGCCGAACACACCCACGACGTTGTCGTGCTCGAGCGCGCCTAGGATCCGAGCCTCGATGCGAAGCCGATCGACCAAGCGCGCGTCGTCCGCGTAGGACTGGAGCAGCAGCTTCACCGCGAACGTGCGACCGAGCTCGCGATGCTCCGCGATCACAACCTCGCCCATTCCTCCGCTAGCGAGCGGAGAGATCGTCCGGTACGGGGTGCCTTCGAGGGGGTCGCTCACGCTAGCCCAGTCGTTTGGTTCAGTCGGGCGTCGGGGTCAAGGCGCGCGTTCTGACCGCAGGGAATCGAGCTCACGGGGCGCCCCGGCCAAGTTGCAACTCCTTCAGCGCTTTCGCGTAGGCCACGCCATACTTCTCAATGCGCTCTGTGTTCGGGGAGTCCGAGTAGAGGTCGACGTAGGCGTCCGCAACGAGCTGCGCTTGTTGCTCGGGATTGAGGTCTTTCCAAGCTTCGCCCGCGTCGATCCCTTTGCGCCAGTTGTAGCCGGGCCCGAGTCCGGCATCGCCTTTCAGCTGAGCCACGAGGGCCTTGGGCGCGTAGTCGCCTCCACCGTGCTGGAACTGCCACACGTGGGTGAGTTCGTGGATGAACGTGTGCGGATTGAGCTTGCCGTCGTGGCTCACGATTTCGTTGCCAAGCGTGATTTCTCTACCCTGTGTGATGGAGAAGAGGAGCTTGCCGCCTTCTCCAATCCGCACCTTGTCGTAGTCGATCGAGGCGCCGAACATCTTCCTGGCCATCTCACGCTCAGACGACGTTAGCATGCGCTCGTTCGTGCTACCCGCGGCGAGTGTGTCGAGCACGGGCGTGGAGAACATGCTCAGCACCGAATCACCAAGGTCTTTGAACAGCCCACCCAGCGACTCGAGCAGGCCACTGAAGAACGAACCAACCGCATCAACAGCGTCGTCTAGGAAGTCGCTCTCGGATTCCGCCGGGAGTCGGCTTGACGCTTCGGCTGCGCAGGAGTCCTGTGCCTTCGTGACCGACTTGCTGAGTACCTGGTCGCCCCGGCGGGTTTCGTAGTAGGTTTCGGGTTCGTAGACGCATCGTCGCGTCGCTGAGTTGACTTGCATGCTTGTGAGTCGGGGTGAGCCGTCCTCAGTTGCGCGCCTTCGTCAGGCGGTACTTGTCTCGGAAGGGGCGGCGAACGATCTGAAGACGATGTAATTCCGCGAGGCATCGCAACGCCTCTGAGCGGTTCACTCCCACAAGGTTGGCAACCTCGAGGCTGCTCAGCGTGCGACCCGCGGCGCTCAAAGCGTGCACGACCTGCTTCTGCAATACTGTCAGCTCTGGTGCGTCCGAAGTCATCGTTGCGCGCTAGTGCATGGAGGAGGGGCGGGACGAATGGTCATCGCCATCACGGTGGTGGCCGCCATCCCGATCATGAACCCAACGCACCCTGCGATGATCGCCACTCGCGTCGTGGGGCTCATCTCGCGCGCGTTTGGACGGCTCGGTAGCGGAGGTGGGAGCGGGCCCGGAATACTCACGTCCAGCCGCACAGTGCGCTTTGGTGGCGCCTTCGCTGCCGGTGTGGATGCTGGAGTCGGCTCCTCCTCCAGCCAGCCGTCCGGCACCGACTGGTCGAATCGGGTGGGAGGCTCTTCGGAGGCGAGCTGCTCTGGGATTGGGGGGAGCCGGGTCGTAGGACGGGCCATGCCGTCCTATCGGGCCGTACGGGCGTGGGTTGCTTGCTTTCTCAGGTCCAGGTGACCCGGCCCATCAAACCCACGATGCTCCCGTTCGGTGTCTGGCCGCAGGCGACGCGCAGCAGGACGCTGCCACGAATGCCCTCGTCCGAAGGCTTGGCGTCGTACTCGAACAAGCCGGCGTAGATGCCGACCGGATCCGAGAAGCCGTTCGAGCTCAGCAGCTCGATGACCCGCGACCAGTCGTCCTCGCTGAGGGCGTCGTGCTCTGCGTCTTCGAGTGCGTCCTTCAGGAAGGCGCAACCAGGAGCCAACGGCTCGAGCTTCACGATATCGTGAGGACAGAAGGCGCCTCCGAATAAACGCTCGCGCACCCAGGCTTCTGTGGGTGCGGTTTGCGTTTCGCCGAGGTGTTACGGATCACCTCCACCGATGCCCATCCGCTCGCGACAGTTGATGGGCATCGCAGCTTGAGCGGTGTTGTTCACGTGGCGATGACCATCGCGTGTTGACTGATTAGTGTCGCGACGCGATGGCCATTGTTGGTTGTCAGTCAGCCGCGACGGCGACGTCCTCGACCGTGTGGCGGTCGACCTTCTTGAGCTTGCGCAGCGCCGCGCGTTTGAGAGCGTTGGTGGCGATGCGGTCGATATCTCGCAAGCGGCCGCCAGCGGCTTCGTGCAGCATGGCGAGTGCGTCGGCGTCCACGATGGTGGGCTTGCCGCCGGCCTGGGTGATCCGATGCGCCACGTACTCGGTGGTGTCGTCGGGATCGGCTTCGCCGAGCTGCAGTCGCGTGTGGATGCGCGACCAGAGGGAGCGATTTCTTCGCAGGCGGAGGCGCTCGCTCATTTCCGGGAGCCCCACGAGGATCAACGACAGCAGCGGGCGGCTGTCCCAGTCGTAGTTGGCGAGGATGTGCAGGTGATCAAGGACGTCCTGATGCAGCAGGTGAGCCTCGTCGAGGAGGAAGACGGGATGGACGCGTTGCTCGCCGAGCTCCTGGATGTGCGTCGATACCTCGTAGAACACCGCCGCTGCGGTGGCTTTGGGCGACAGACCCAGCGCAAGGCAGAGCTGGCGATAGAAATCTCGACGACCGAGCGTTGCGTTGTGGCAGTAGGTCAGGCGAAAGCCGGCATCGGGGAGACGCCGCCGCAGTGCTCTCAGGACGCAGGATTTGCCTACGCCGGGCTCACCGGTGAGCAGGGCGTGACCGTGCTCTTCGCAGGTCTCGACGAGGTCGTCGACGACGGGCTTGCGTGAGGCCGGCACCCAGAGGTCGGTGTCGATGATTTCCTTGGAGAAAGGTGAAGCCTCTAGCCCGAAGTGGGTTAGCCAACGCGCGCTCACGACTCACCTGCCTTTCGACCGAGCACCTGGTCGAGCAGCACGCCAGGCGGATCGAAGGCGACCGCGTCGATGCCTTGACGCAGACTGCTGCTCCGTTTCCGCGCGCCATTCTTCTTGGGATCGACGGGGGTGAGGGTAAACCGCTGGTCCTCGTGCTCAACCCAGGGAGGCGACGTGGGGTCGAGAAACGAGCGACCGATGGGGACGAGGCGTCCTGCGAGGAAGCCTTGAGCGACCTCGAAGTCCGTGCCGGCGATCTGCACGGTGCCATCTCGGCGGATCCGGCGGCGTCCTCGCGCTACGAGCGCTTCTGAGAGCAGCGTCTCGTCGACGGGCTTGCGAGGTGCGACCTCGAACGTTTCCGCAGGGGTCTTGCCCATCAGCGACGAGTGCGGCGTGCGATGGTAGTGACCATCGAGCCACGCGAGGAGGCGCACCTGGACATCGTGGTGCGTCGAGCGTGGGTCGATGTGATCGAGGCACTGCTCGCGCAGCGTGCGCCAGAAGCGCTCCATCTTTCCTCGCGCCTGGGGATCGTGAGGTTTGGCGTGGACGAGCGCGACACCGAGTCGCGTACACGCCGTGGAGAGCGCAGCGCCAACGTAGGTTGGACCGTTGTCGGTGTAGATCGCCTCAGGCAGTCCATATCCCCGGAATGCCTTGACGATGAGCGCGAGCATCTCAATCTCGCGCTCGGTCGCGCAGGCTTTGATGCCAACGACGAAGCGGCTGTTGTCGTCGAGCAGCGCGTGGATCCGCAGGGGAAGACTCCGCCCATCGGAGCGAAGCGCGGGGCCGTGGCAGACATCGGTGTGCCAGAGGAAGTTTGGGGCGGGTGCCGTCCAGCGCCGGCGCTCCGACGCATCATTCCGTACGGAAAGCGCTTGGCGGTCGAGGCCATGAGCCGCGAAGAGTCGCCTCACGGTGGGCTCGCTCACGAGCCCTCTGGGCAGGCGCCCATCGCACTCGAGGGTGCGGACGATGAGTGCTGTGCTGACGGTAGGGTACTCGCGCCGGATCCCGAGGAGCAGCTCGCGCTGCTCCTCGCTGAGAGCTCCGGCAAAGCCAGACACTCGAGACTGGGGTTGCAGGGCGCAGAGCCCACCCTGGCGATGGGCGTAGTACCAGCGCTCGAGCGTGGACGCGGCAAAGGTGCGGCTCACCTCCGCGCCTGGTGGACGCACGGGCTCGAGGGCGAGCTCTCGGATCGCAGCAGCGAGCTCACCGTGGGAATCGAAGGTGCGGCACAAGAGTGGGCCGATGACCTGCGCTCGGAACTGAGCGATGGCCTCGGCCTGGTCCTTGGGGCCAAGCGAATCGGTCATGTCGTTTTGCTCCTTTCGGGCGCCTCCGTGGCGCCTGAGGAGCGATTCCCGCGCCTAGCCAGGCGCCGACACGACCACGCCTGGTGGATCGCGAATCGAGCAGCAATCAGGCTTGATGCGCATCAAGCCCGCAGCGCTCCGTCGCACGCCAAACGCGCAACCTCCCCCGCGGGCAGCGCGCTCCGCGCAGCCAGTTGCTGCACGAGTTGCTCGGTCCGTCGGCGGCCGCTCTGTGCTCCGAGCCGCAGCCAAGGCCACCAGCGCGTCCCGTCTCGCGCCCATCGCGACAGCGCTCGCCAACCATGCAGCCGCTCACCGTCCGAGCCTCGGCGCGGGCTCACCTGAGATCGGATCTGCCAGCTCGGTAGGCTCAACCAGAGCGCCAGGGCCAGCCCGATGGCGAGCGCGCCATACGCCATCCCCCGCAATATTCCTCGCGGCACTACGGAGAGAACCGCTCCGCAGCGCGTGCACCGATACCGGCGTGCCCGAAACGTGACCTCCTCGGGCGGTGCACCGAAGCTGCACGGGCCGAGCACGGTCCGCTCACGCAGCCCATGCCCGACCAGAGCGGTGCCGCGGGGGGCCACCCCCTGCGCGCCGCACCGCGGGCAGCACGCTGGTCGAGCTGCACCAACCGTGGGGGGTCGAGCAGCCCAAAACTTGACACCAAGATCGAAGTAGACGATTCGTTGCGTGCTCTGCGCCTCCAAGCGATCCGGAGCACGACGGGGAGCACTTGCCAGGTAGTCCCCGTCACCTATTTTGTGCAGCCGACTCCACGTCGATGCTCCGCCTCCGAGGCCAGCCTCAATACGCAGCCGCCGATCTGATGGCCCACTATCCGACCACGGACATCGCGCTGCCGACGGGCGCACTCCCATCACGCTGCGTGCACGAAATCCCGCCTCACGCCATCAGCTGACCCGCACGGGAATACCGAGGCACGCCAGGGACACGAAGGGGAACCAGGGGTCATCCCCCTCGGAGCGCATCCACACGAGTTTTCCTGAGGCAATATCTGCGAGCTTCCCTCGTACACGCTCACACAGACCGAGGTCTTCCAGTTGAAGCTCCCCTGGTGCCTCGTCCTCGTCGCGCGCAAAGCGCCCTCCCGCGTGGACTACGACGTCTGTAGCGAGAACGTTGTTCTGCCAAGGGTAATACGACTCGTCGCCGTCACCGAAGTTGTCCCTGCACTGCTCGATGTATTCCTCGAGTTCCTCTGCCTGGGGAGCGAGCTGCTCACTCGATGTAGCGCTGGTCATGTGGCTGTATCAGGGCGGTGAGGGCGGCGATTGCGTGAAACAGGACTGGTTGCTAGTACCGACGTCCCGACCAAACCTCGCCAGTTTGGATGTTGGTGATTTCCATAGTATCGTACCGGCCGTCGTGGCTATCGATGAAGGCGCTTAGGATTGTGGTCTGGAGGAAGTACCCCATTCGGTACGCATCAGTGGTCAGCTTCGGCGTGTAGATTGCTCGAATCGCTCGATTCACAGGTTTGACGTTCTCAACAACACCAACATCAACGAACTCCTTCCCTCCGATGTCGGGCTCAACTCCGGAGATAACGATTTCGCCACTCTCGAGCATACCTGCCTCGTAGTTCCAAATCGGTGGAGTGGGGAACGTTGTTGACAAGGCACCTACCGCAAAGCCTTTCGCGTCGTCCGGTGACGTTACTGCCGCCATGGGTACGACTCGTCGCAGCCACTCCTCCCAGTAGAACTCGCTGCGCCGCGCGGAAATGATAACCCGCTGTTGCGCACTCCACAGACTGGATGCGTCAAACGACGACAAGAACTGAATAGCTTGCATCGCTAGGCGTCGAGCAGGATAGTCAGGCGTGGAGAAAACCGCACCGGGCCCGCCGGCAAGCGTACCTCGAAGTATTTGAGCATCCTGTGTGCTCACCTGCGGCCAGACTGCCACGTCGGCGAGCACAAACCATGCAAGCGCTTCTCTTGCTGCTGGCTCCAACGCCGACACCAGACTCTCGAAACTCGGGGACGGTAGTTGATGTTGGCTGTTGGCTGCGAGGTGCTGGAAACACTCGTTTAGTGCCCGCAACCACTCGGGCCGTCCCGTCATCTTGACCTCGCAGAATCAAGACCGTGAAACGCGAGTGCCTCTAGGAACTCCAGTGTCTTGTTGATGTTACATTCCCGCTGTTCACCATCAAAGGCTATTTGTAGTATGTCTGAGTTGCTTTCCCCGAGGAATGCAACTTGCGCTCTCTCGAAGTTCTCAACTTCAACGGAGCCTCCGTCCCGTGGGAGTTCGGCAACTAGCTTCCGGACCTGATCGTAGCGGTCCACACCAAAGAACTTGTTACTTGAACGGCGTCCGTTGGCCTTTCTGAATCTACAGCCCAGCGCCGGAACTGGCTGTCTACCAAGTTGCGGCTCTCGAAGCCACTTCAGACGAGCTTGTGCTTCGGGCAGAGTTTCATCCCCACACCACTCGCAGTCGTAGACCGCGTAGGCTGCCACAGCGAGTGGGTACAGGAAGTCGGCTTTGGGAATGCCTCCACTGTTGGGCTTCACGGATGGTCCACGCAAGGCCACGGCATCGAACCCAAAACCTTCACCACGGAAACCCGGATGCTTTGCTATCGGTGCGGACAGGTCTACGGGTAGCTCCGCTGCGAAGTCGAGCACGGAGAGTGCGAAGGGCATCGCGACTTCCGGAGCTACGCCCATCGTTGACGTTGTGAGGACACACGTCGGGAGCGGACGCAGCACGAAGTAGCTATCGGTGTGCGGTGGGTGGTAGGCAAAGTTGCCGCCATCGATTGCTTCCACGCCTGGCATGGCGGTCAATTGCTGCCGCATTTCGTCTTGGTCAATCATGGTGAGTAGTTCTCTCCTGGGGGAGTGTCAGCGAATCGAAGGCCCTTCTGTGCACCTTCTGATGAATTCTGGGAACGTCCCATCGGGGAAAGGTTGTTGACGTCGTTGTAGAAGTCGTTTCGCTCCTGGCGAGACTGATTGTGGCCTTCGTCCTGCCAGTGTTCTACCACAGCCTTCTCGTGTTCGTAGGTGAGGTTGGTCTTGCCCTTGCTGTCGTAGTACGGAACCGGGTCACCGTTTGGATCGCGCCAGGTCAGCTGATCACGAGGAATCGGGTTGCCTGCCGCATCTGTGATCGGATACTTCCCGCCGGCTGCCTGGTGTGCTCTTCCTTCGTCTGTCCAGTTGAGTTCCATGTGTTCGTGCGTTTCCTTGCGGTAGCCGCTTGGGTACTCCGTGTCACGGTTGTGCAGGTTAGCATCTGGACGGGTCTTATACTTCCCGGCATCAGGGTCATAGTAGTACTTTTCGGGGTCCTTTTGCATGTCGGGCGGGATCTTCCCCCCCTGTGCTTCGCGGTCTTTTAGGCTGATACCACCTTCTGGGATCTCGGCGGAGTTGTGCGCGGGAGGTTCGGTCCCCTCGGCGCCACCTGCCCTTTTTGGCGGACTCGCGACCGATGGGTCGTCATCCGTATGGTTCTTCCCCGTCGTGCTGAGTCCCAACGGGTCGCTGACAACAGTCGGCGCACCGTCAAACTCGAACAACCGATAGCCGCCCGCGGTTCCAATCGGGTCGGCGCTCAACCAGTGGCCGCAGTTCGGGTCGAAGTACCGATGCCGTGTGGAACAGAGCTCGGACTCGGAGTCGAAGTACTGACCCTTGAGCCGGAAGGGGCTCTCCAGCGGGTTCTGGACTGTCAGGCCGGATGGATACCAAGTCTCGAGCACCTCCCCGAACGCCGTGTGTGCGGCGCTCCACAAGACCTTGCCATCGGTGTTGACCAGTTCCTTGGGTGTGCCCAGGTGGTCGGTGACCACTTGCAGCACGTCCCCGTCCTGGCTTTGGAGCAAGGGCGTGAAGCTCGGCTCGCCCTCCGTACCGGTCAGTCGCTGGTCGGGAACGTGCACGTGCACGCGTTGCCACACCTGACCGAACTGCTCCGCGCAGAGCTCATCGCCGTCCCAAAGGAGGGCCAGCTGTGATTCCGTAAGGAATGGATCCATCTCGCTGAGCTTGGCGTCGCCGTCCTCCTCGAATAGCGCGCCGAAGACGGGCAGCAGTTGCTCCTTGGAGGGCGGGGGATGTCCGATGCGCTTTCGAACCCGCCGTCCGAAAGCATCGTAGTCGTAGACGACGACGTAGCCGTCCGAACGCTTGACGACGCGCAGTTGATCCCGCACGTCCCAAGTGAACTGGACCTCGGCACCGGTCTCTTGGTGGCGCTGTCTGGTGCGGCGACCGAACTCATCGAACTCGTATTCAAACTCGCCGTACTTGGTGACCCGCCCCCCTGGACGCTTGTGAATGAACGCATCCGACGTGAAGGAGAGCGCGGAGGGATGAGGAGGGCTTGGAGGTGGTGCGGCGACCGCGGCTCGGGCGTACTCAGCGGCGGGTTGCTCTGGTTTGCTGTACGCGATCTCGCCGTCGAAGCTGGGGCAGCGTGCCTTGAGGCCACCGGCCGCATCGTGCGCGAAGTACTCCACATACTTCTCGCGTTCAGCGATCTCGAGTCGGCCAGCTTCGGAATACTGATAGCGACTGAGCCCCCACGTGCGGTCGACGGTCTGGGTCAAGCGCTGGCAAGCATCGTACTGGAAGCGCCGGTCGCTGGGTGCAGTCCACCCAGCTTCGACACTCTCTAGGTAGGGGATGCACGTGCCGGCTTGTGGAGGGAGGGCCGCGCCACCGTCTCGTACAACCACCTGGCGTCGCTCAAGCTGACCGAACGCCGTGTAGTGACTGTTGATCGCGAGGTTGGCACCGGCGGCGGTCTGGTGCGCTGGTGACGCGGCTCCGACGGTCAGTTGTGTAGCGGTGCGCTGGACCTCGAGCCCGTCGACGTTGCGCGTGATTGCCGTGCGGGTGGGGGAGCCATTCTTCGGCGTGTGAATGACTGCACACACGTCCCCGGCGTGGTCGTACTCGTACTCCGTGCGTTCGCCGAGCACCGTGCGAGAGGCTACCCGTCCCCGCCGGTCGTAGGTCCAGCGGATCGCAAACTCGTCGGTCGGTCCGATGCGTTCGCAGACGACCCGGCCCAGCGTGTCTCGCTCGAAGTGAGTGACGATCGCGCCATACTCGTCCTCGACGGCGGCCTCTAGAACGCGCCCATGAGAGTCGCGCTTATAGCTGACTACAGCGCCGTCGCTCGCTCGCTCCTCGAGCACGTTGCCGAGCGGATCGGACTGGAACGTGCGGAAGTCGTGGGACGCACGCTCGATGCGCGTCAGGTGCCCGGCGGCGTTGTACGCGTACTTGATCCAACGGCCGTCGAAGGTGATTTCCTGTGTGAGGCGGCCGGCGAGGTCATACTGGAAGTCGTGATGCCCGAGGGCGTCGTTCTCGATGCTCTCGAGCTGGTCCTCGGCTGTCCATCGGTAGTTCCACGCGACATGATCGGGTTCCACGCGACGCAGGAGCTTGCCGGTCCGGCTGTACTCGCTGCGGGTGGTTGCTCCGTTTCGGTCGGTCGATTCCTTGACCAATCCCGCGGGGAGGTACTGAAACGTCTCATGCGTGCCGTCCGGAAACGTCTGCTCCAGAACACGCCCGAAAGCGTCGTGCTTGTAGGTCCAGCGTCGCGTCGCGCTCCCGTCCCCGAACGTGTCGCTGCGCGCGATAACGTAGCCAAGGGCGTCGTGCTCGTAGCTCGTCCGAAGGCCTCGAGCGTCTTCGCGGTACTTGAGTAGACCGTTCTCATCGTAGTAGCGGCGCTCGATGAGCGCACCGCGATCGGTCTCGCTGTGCGCGGCACGAGCGTGAATGGTATCGATCCGCCCGAGGCGATCGCGACCATAGTAGCGATCCTCGCCCCCACGTTCGCGCGCTCGGACGAGATCTCCGAAGTCGTCGTACCAGGCCTCATTGAAGCGACCATCGCTGTAGGTGATGGCCACGTAGTTCGGGAGGTAGCGCCACTCGGTGACGTTGCCCGCGGGGTCGACCTCGCGGGTCTTGTTGCCGAGCTCGTCGTACTCGAAACCACGGGTGTTGCCGCACCCGTCGGTTTCGCTCGTGACGTACAGGTCGTCGTCGTAGGTGAAGGTCTGCTCGTAGTTCTGATCGGTGGCCTTGACGTTCAGGAGCTGGCCGCGACTGCCGAATGTGTAGATGTGGCTGACGCCGAATCCAGTGACGACGACGTTGTCCCACGCGACGTACTGGAGGCGCCGCTTGTATTGTCCGTCGTCAACTTCCGCGCGGACACAACGCGAGAAGTCGTCATAGCTCCACCGTGCATGGGCTCCCAGCGGAGAGACCGAGTGGACCAATCGATGCGTGCCATCGTACTCGTAGACACTGACTCCACCGTCGGCGTCCTGAACGGCAGCGAGCTCGCGGGTACGTGGGTGGTAGTGGTAGCGAACCGCCGCGATCGGATGCGCTGGGTCGCGCGGCGTTTGGCCAGCGCGCTCGAGCGTGACGGCGCAGATCCGGCTCCTGGTGTAGTCGACGCGGAAGCGCCAACCCCTGCGGTCTTGGACGAACATCAGCCGAGAGCCGGCTGGGTGCTCCGCATACTTCAGCTCGATCCCGTTGCCCCGACGGTCCGTGATGGCCTCGAGCCGCCACGCGCGTTCGTGGTTGAGATCCCCGAGACGGGTGAGCTTCGCCTGCTCTAGGCGTACCTTCTCAGGCTCGCGTTGGAACGTGCGAATGACGCCGGTCTCCAGCGCAGTGATTTGGATGACGTCTCCGTAGCGCTGGGCGCGGAGCCGTTGGCCGCGGATGAACGCTTCGCCTTGGAGTTCGTCGAGCGCGTGCCCGAAGTGGGTGAACCGTCCCTTTGCGCTCCAGTGAACGATGCCCTCTGGTGTTTCCTGGAGGTATTCGTCGTAGCTGTGCGTCCAGCCAGGGCCGAGAGGCAAGCGCTCGGCGCTTCGTCCAGACCGGTATTCTCGACACCACTCGAAAGCCCAACCGCCGTTGCCTTGCTTGAGCCGATCGAGGTCAGGGTCCAGCGTGGTTCGCCCGGTCGCCTGAGGTGCGGCGATGAACAGGTCTTGGACGGTGTCCACCACATCGCCCGTGAAGACTTCGATGGGATCGCCCGTATCGGTCGCCTTGGTGTTGCCGTCCGGACCGTTCTCTCCGGTACCCTTGCCGCCACCGCCGCGTGTGCCTCCGGGATCGGCATCCTTCGCTGCACCACCAGCACCGCCCCCTTTGCCGGCCTTGCCGCCTCCACCACCCGCCTTGGAGACCGACTTGCCCATGGCCGCCGTTCCGTCGGCGACCATGCCTTTTGGTGGACCGTTCTCGAGGTCCGCCTTGTTCGGTGCGGTCGAGACCTTCTTCTTGTTGCTCTTGACCGTCACGGGTGGGCTCTAGCTGTGGTTGAACTTGCCGTTGATCTTGCCGGTGGTGAGATCGTGGACGGGCGCGGGCTGAGACGGCTTGTTTCCCGGCGGCATCACCGAATAGCTCGTTCCAGGGATGACTGTCTTGCCCCCACCGATGATCAGCTTGGTCGACGCGCCATCGACAGAGCTGAATCTGGCGGTGTGTGGGAACGGGGCGGGGACGCCATCGGGCTTCGGTGGCGTCATGGGAGGGATGTTGGAAGGCGTTGGCGGCGCCATCCAGGGAGGCGATGTTTTGCTGGTGAGGGGCTTCTTGCCGCCGATGGTCGTGCCCATCTCAGGGGAGCTCCACGACAGCCGAGAGCACACGCATCCGAGCCTGAGCGTTGATGGTGAGCCGCTCCGCAGTGAGCTCCGCGCGACCCTTGTCGGTCAGCGCGATCGTGGCCTTCCGAGTGCTGAGCAGCACTTCTTCTTCCGCGTTGAAACGGACGCGCTTGGCGGACACCTCGAACTCGTTTTCCTCGTTGATGGTCGGGGTGAGCTGAGTCTGGAGCGCGCCTTGGATCTCTGCCGACTTGCCGTTGCTCGAAACGAAAATGAGCGTGCCGTTCGTGAGCGCGCGCAGGACGAGGCGCTTGTCCACGCCTTGAGCGGGCTTCACCAGCAGCGTGTGGCCCGTGAGGAGCGAGACCTGGAACCGGTCGTCGACTGCGAGTTCGACACGCGCCCCGTAGAGGACACCCGGCGACAGCTGGTCGAGTGCATCTTGGCCACCACGGATCGAACGAAGGACGGGCTTGTTCATAGTGACCGGGTGTCGGGCGCACTCGGGGGTCAGTTGCTGAAAAACGTCCGCGCGGACCCTGACTCAGCTAACTGGCCGAAATCTCAGCCGTAGTCCTGGTTACTGGAGTTGTCGCCGCCACCTGAGGTGTCGAACACGGCGTCAATGGTCACGTTGCCTGGTCCAATGGAGATAGTGGCCCCACCGGCCTTGATGGTGATCGCGCCGGCCTTGAAGACGACGTTGGCACCCTTGAACGTGCTGGCTCCAGCCTTGATCGAGAGCCCACCTGCGGCCTCGAGGTCGACCCCAGCGCCTTTGATGGCGCGGGCTCCGTACAGCTCAGTCAGCGGACCGGTCACCTTGAGGCCATAGGCGCCCGTGTTGATGACCTTCGGTCCGGCGACCACCTCGGTGTTGGCGCCCGCGACGCTGACTCCATTCGTTGCGCAGACCTGTCCGAGCGCTCCGCCCACCAAGGTTACGTTGGCGCCTTTGACCTTTCGCGACTCGCCTCCGATCGCCGCCTCGGCTTTCGCTCCTCCGATGGCTCGTGTGTAGGACGAACAGTTCACGCCCTGCTTGCCACCCACTTGCCAAATGCGCGCACCACCGACGGAGATGGACTCGCCGCCCGCGGTGATGGTCTTGTTGGCGGCGACGGACACCTTGCGTGTGCCGACGGTGTAGTCCTGAGACCCGCTGATGGTGTTGTTGTACACCATTCCGGTTCCGACTTTGCGGTTGCCTCCAACGTCCATGGTGAGCGTACCCTTCACGGAAGACTTCCGGTCGTTGCCTACGAGCTCGTGAAGCCGGCTACCCGCCTTGAAGCGCATGCCTTCTTTCCCTGGGGTATCATCGAAGGCGATGCTATTGCCGCCGCCACCTTTGGTCGCGCCACCCTTGCCACCTCCGGCTGAACTCCTAGCGGCACCTCCGCCAGCAGAGCCACCGGTCGTGGTGCTGCGCGTTCCGAATACCGTCGTGAGTCGTTCCTCCGGGAGCTTCACCGGAGGAGGGAACTCGGCGTTCACGAGCCGTCCGAGGACGAGCGGCTCGTCACCACTGCGTCCCCAGTGCGTGCAGAACACCTCCCAGCCCACGCGCGGGATCAACATGCTGCCGCTCATCAACGGCTGGGTAGAGCGCACCCAGCTCGAGTCCTGGTCGCTGGGCGCTGACCCGGCATCCGGAGTCCCAGTGGCTCCGCGCCGATCGACGTGGTGGCGCAGGCGCACGCGGAGCTGGTCGTCAGGGTGGATTTCGTCGCCGTCCCCGCCGGTGACCACCGAACGCGTGAACCCAACCTGAGGAGCGTCCATGACGACAGGCCGGTAGCCGTCGTTTGCCTTGACCGCTTGGAGGCATGCGGTGAAGGGGGCCAAGCTGTCTGCGTCGACCTCACCGCGACTGCTCTCCCACTCCTGCGCCACGACGAGCCACTGTCCGATGACCGCAGGTTCATCGCCTTCGACCTCGATCACACTCCCAACCGCCAAGTCTCGACAGTGGGTGGTGAGAGTCAGCACCCGAGCGTCGCGCCGAAGCGCTTCGAGTCGCAGTGTGGCGAGCTGCTTGCCCTCGTCGGGGGTTCGGTAGTCATCGTGGTAGCGATACTCCTCCAGGAGTGCGCCTGCTTCACCCGCTCGAGATGCGAGGTCCGCCGATGGTGCCTCGTAGTTCCAGTCGTTGAGCAGCACGGTCTCCGTCCGTCGACGGAGACGCAGACGAGCATCGGTGATGACTCGATCGTCGGTTCGCAGCCCCGACTCGCGTGCCAAGAGCACGGGGTTTGAGTCGAGGGAGAACTGATCCGGTCCGTCGAGGAACACGACACCTTCTCCGCCGTCAGAAGCGCACTGGTAGACAACACCCGCTTCCGAGAGGATTCGCGACACGAACCCCAAGACTGACTCCCCAGCTTGGACACACTGACGGCGCTTGGGCATGACACGCGAGGTCCGGTCTTCGACCTCGAAGCCCCACTCTTCGAGGAGCTTCTTCGCGATCTCCACTTCCGTCAGGTCGAGGAAGACGCGATGGTCCTGACCGTGTTCGAGCACCTTCAGGCGACTGGCAAACTCGACGACGACGCCTTCGGGGGTCAGGTGAGTGCCGGTCACAACACCGCTCAGGGTTCGTGCTCCCGCGGACGCGCTCTCGAGCACCAGATCAGACCGCAGCGTGAGCGTCCCAAGCTTGCCGAGCCACTCGAGCGCCAACGTCTCGGGGGCAACTCCCGCGGCCTCACTCGCCGCTGTCTTCCCGAGCGTGAGCGTTGCGGTCCACGGGCAGTGCAGGCGTTCCCGCAAGCTCGCGTCGACAGCGGCGGGTGAGCAGCCTTCGAGCGTCAGTTCGTAGTCTGGTGTTCTCATAGTCAGGATCCCAACTTCGTTTCCGCGAGGCGCTTGATCGTCCCCTTGACCTCGGAGCCTTTCACCTTGAGCGTGCCGCCGCCGATGGTGCCGCCGGGGGTGTCGATCTTGGCGGCGGTGATGTCGATGGTCGCAGCCTCGAACACCACCACTGCGCTAGCCGATGCATTGATCGACGCTGCGGTCAGGCTGCCGGAAGCGCACGTCGTCCCGTTGGGACCTCCTGCTTGGAGCAAGCTACCGCCGGAAGTGATTGCCTTGGCGCCGAGCACCTTCTCCTCGTAGTTCGCGCATTGCAGCGCGCGGACCGCACCGACCAGGTGCTGCCGCATGCCGAGCACGGTCTCGTTCGCTCCAATGCCAGCGAGGTGCACCATCGCTCCACCGACCGCGTCGACCAGGGCGGCGCATTCGAGCGTCGCCTCGACGCACTGGGTCGCTTGCAGGCCGCCGACGGTCTCGGTGAACGCGCCGGTCTGAACGACGCTGTCTCCGGTGATGCCGAGGTTCTCGCTTCCGCCAATCGACTCAGTCCGTCCGCCAACGTTGATGGTGTAGTCCGTGCCGACGTTGACGTCCTGGAGGCCGCCCACGGTGACGCTCTGGGACGCGTGTTTCGCTGTGAGCGAGAGCGCGACGGTGTGGGTCTGATTGCCGGCAACGGTGATGCTCGCGTTGCCGCCAGTCGTGTCTTCGAAGTCTCTGGAGCACGTGATGCTCATCGACTCCTGACCGGCGGTGTCGCTCAGCTTGATCTCGTTGACGGGCCCGCCTCCCGGCGTCGTGGCGGTTTGGAACGACGTACTGCTGGCCTCCGCTGCCGAGGAGTAGGGCAGGGCGGCTTCTGCGTTGTAGAGTCTCCCCAGGACGCAGGGACGATCCGGGTTTCCGTGGTGATACGCGAGCAGCACCTCCCACTCCATGCGCGGGATGAACATCGCGCCCGCCAAGTTGGGCTGCATCGCGCGAGCCCAGGTGCTGGTGGTGTCGTCCACCGTCTCAGCGCGGTCCCAGGGAAACTTCAGCTTCACGTCACCCAAGTCATTCGTATGGATCTCCTCACCCCCAGGCCCGCTGACGGTGGCCGGTTCGGAGTCATGGATGGCAACCCAAGCTGGAACTGCCGGCCTGTAAAACACCTCGCTTGGCACGACGGTTAGGCGGTTTTGATAGTGGCCAGCGGCTGAAGCCTCGGTCTCGAAGCGAAACGTATGCTCGAGCGCGGTGACCGCGTACTGGCCATCGAGCTCCGGGTCGTCTGCGTCGAGTTCGAACGTGCGTCCCACTTGGAGGCGGGTGCAGTCCGAAGTGCCGCGCCCAAGCGCTACGTTTCGACGCACCTGCTGGAGCCTGCGTTCCGCGCGTTGAGCCGCGTGTTCCGCATCGACGAGACGGGCTGGATACTCAAAGAACAGTCCAGGGCCCTCGCCCAGTTGGGCTTCCACCGGTGCGCTCGGGTTGCGCACGTTCTCGTCTCGCAGGAACACGCGAGAGGTCCCCGCCGCGACTTCGTATTCGAACTCGCTCAGGAACCGCACCTCGTGGGAGGCACCAAGTGGGATCTGCGTTTGCCCCTCGATGGGGCGATACGCGGTCTTGGTGTCGCCTAGCACCCAGCGAGCATCACCTGCTTCGTCATCGAACCACGCGGAAACGCCTTCGTCGGCGAGGATCCGAAGAAGGAAGGCCCAATCGGTCTCTCCGCGCTGAGTGAACTGTGGCGTGGCTGGATACTTGCCTTCCGTCCGCCACTCGAGCTCGGGGGCGCCGAGCGCTATCGCCTCGCAGACCGCACTCACAACGTCCACGAGCGTCTTGTCGACCCAGACTGCTGAGTTTCGACGAAGCGCGGCGACGTGCTGGCGCGACTCCAGGACCAACGCAATATGGAGGCCGTTTGAGGGGTGCTCGCCGAGCCACTCGACCTCGGAGACCACGAGCGGGATCTGACGTTCGCTCTGCTCCTGCGGGTCAATCAGCACGAGTGTCGCCGCCCGACCGGGTTGAGCTTCGAGTTCGAAGGGGCCGAACCCGAGGTCGTCTTCGGTGCCCTGAACCTCGACCTCAAATCTTGAGAGCTCGTTCATCGCTTCTCGGCCCGAGAGTTTCCAGACCCGAAGTGGACCCGGGCCGCCTTCGATCGCGAGTTCAATATGAATGTGGTGCTGGTCCATGGGGATCTCGTCGTGGTTCAACGCGCCGGGCTGGCGCTTCGGCTAGGGCTCGGTAGGATGCGCGCGTGCGTCTCACCCTCGACCAGTACGCTCGTGTGAGCCAAGCGCTGGCTCTGCATCGGATGGCTCCCGATCAGGTGTTTGCGGCGGAGCAGATCACGGCAGAGCAATGGGAGACGTTGAAGGCTCCTCTCGAGCTGCGCATCGCAGAGTCCGACCCCGAGTCGGATCTGCTGTCGGAGCTGAGCGACGCGAGCCAGCGAGCCTTGCTGTGGCTGAAGCGCTCGCTGCCTCCGCTGGACCAGGACGTTGCCGCGTGGTTTGGTTTCCTCAGGGCGTACAGCGAGAGTGCCGAGCCTCGAGTGCTGCTGAGTCGGGCAGGACTGACGGAGGTCGACTTGATGACCCTGCACCAGTTCTGGGCGAAGCAGATCGAAGACGCCGATCAGCGAACGCGCGCTGCCGGCGCGCAAGCCGTGGTCCCTGAGGTGCGTGCCGAACCCCCACGCTACCCGGTCCCGTCCGACCCCATCGGACCGATCAACGAAGCGCGTAGCCTGGGTGGCGAAACGAACGAGGAGGACATCCCCGTGTTCGGCGATCTTCCCGACGACGACTGAGGCGCTCATGTCTCTACTCCGTCGAGTTGGATCTCGCGCAGACGATTGGTGCGGAGCAAGCGCAGTCGGGCGCGCCCGATGAGCTCGAACCGGAGCAGGTCTGGTTCGATGACAATTGAATCCGCGCGGATTATGACAGGGTCATCGACACCCTGGCTCCGCCGAGCGTTCAGCTCGACTTGCCAGTCTGGGAGTTCGAAGCGCAGAAGGCCTCGGGGGTGGAGACCGCTCAAGGCGACACGGGTACCCGCAGCGAGTGGGCTCTGCAGCACCAAGCTCGGATGTGCTTGGTTGTGAAAGCGCAGGCTGAAGTCTCTCGGGAACAGCGGGATCCGCCGCTTCAGATAGTCGGCGTCAAGCGACCCAAATGCCGCTCTCCTCGGCTCCCAGTGGGGCAGTAGCGGCGCATACCCCATGGGCTCGTGCGCGTCCTTGGCCGAGGTGTGCAGGCGGGAGGGATGTTCGATCTGCGGAGCGGGCTTCCCGTCGAGCAACTTCGGGTTCTTCGCGACCCCCACGCCCGCCGGGTTGCGGTCCTCCGACACCCCGAGGTCTTCGGAGACTCCGCCATACGCGCGTTCGTAGGTGATCGGCACTCGGTCCACATGCACCGCGTCGCTGATCCGCACGCCGCCGAGCACGCTCTCGAAGAGCCGCGGTCCGTGCACGCGCAGGGGCGCCGTCGTGCTCCCGACTTGGACCGCGGTCTCGACGTAGGTGTGCGCCGGAGGAAGGTACGCGTGTCCCGAGACGACCACGTCGGATGCACCCTTTTCCGGCACGACATCGGCGGGGAGGCGTGCGCTTGGGGCTTCGTCGTTCTCCCCTGTGAGTTCGTCGGCGTACCGTACGGGGACCTGCTCTTCTGCGAGCGCAACGTGGCCCTCAGGCGAAAACGAGAAGGTCGCCTTCACGACGACCGTCAGCGCTTCATAGCCTCCGCCCGTTTCGCTCCAGGGATGGAGTAGCTCACCCACGGCAAAGCGCGTGTTGTTGGAGATCATGAAGCGCCTCCCGCTTTGCGATCTCGCGTGTAGCAGTCGTAGCTACCCGCGTTGAAGCGAGCGTTCAGGTTCCCAAGCCCCGACAGAAGGTCCGAGAGCTGTCCATCGAGCTCGTCACCGAAGGCGGTGAGGTCAGGCTGCGGCAGGCCTCCAAGACGCACCACGAGCTCATCGGTTCGCACTTGCACCTCACGACGCGCCAGATGACCCGCCGCAATCTCCGACGCGACGACTCGTGGCTGCCAGGGTTGGCCTCGGCGATATCGAACGCCAGACTTGGGTTTCACCCGCTTGAGCTGCGCTTGCCAGGTCGTCACCTGCAGAGGCTCGGCATCCGCTGGTAGTGGTCCCAGGAGCGTGACGAGCCCCTTCAAGGCATCGTCCGCCAGCTCTTCTTGCTCGAGCGCGTGGAGCAAGTAGGCGTACGTTTCGACCACTCCGAAGCGTGCTACGGCATCCAACGTGTAGGCACTCTGTGGGGCGCGCTTGAGGAGATGCTGGAGCAGGCCCAGATCTTCCGTTGAGCCAAACCAAACCAAGACCTCGAGGGTGCGCTCGCCCCACGCCGCGTAGGCCCGACCATCTTGCCGTAGGGCAATGAGGGGTGCTGTGCGCCCACACAGCGCAAAGCAGCGGGCCGCCTCAACCGCGACGTCTTCGCCGAGCGGGCCGAGCATGAGCTGATGGACTTGCGGAACGAGACCCTCGGGAACCGCGCCGAGGCGCGCTAGGCCACGCAACGCCGCGAGCACAACCGGTGGGTTCGGATCTGCGAGGGAAGCGCCGACTTCCTCGACGCTCAGCCAGGCTGGGCCATCCAAGCGCCGGGTGCCGAGCTCCAGCGCGGTGGCGCGGATGACCGGGTGTGAGGCCAAGCGCCAGTGCTCAACGAGTGGGCGCCGCTCGGGGCGAGCAACCAGTTGCAGCGCATCCGCAGCGCGGCAGCTCGACTGGCTGTCCGTTGGGTGGAGTTCCTCTAAGCACGACCGCAGCAACTCGAGGTGTTGCGCGCCAGCGCACACGCCGAGCGCGTAAGCGATCGCGAAAGCTTGGTAGGGGTCGCTTCCCGCGTGGTCTTGCCACCAGGCGCGCAGATGGCGCGGTGCGGCTTCTCCCACCACGCAGAAAGCGTCGCCTAGCCGGAGCAGGGTTTGCTCTTCGTTCCCCGACTCGGACAGGAAGCGTTCCCAGCGGTGGCGACCGACGAGGCTCAGATCTTCCAAACACTGCTCGACGAGCTCACTGCCGAGCGCCTCGACGGGCAGTGCCTCGACCACTGAGTGGTCGACCACCAAGCCCGAGAACTCGATTGGATCCGCGGGGATATCGTATGCAGGTTCTGGCTCGCAGAACGGTGGGAGCACGTTGACGCGAGGGCGCCTTCGCGACGCACGAAAACCCATCCACGAATCAGCTTGCGCGCTACGCTCGGCTGCCCACTCGCCGCCGTCGCGACCAACGCAAGCGTTGAACGCTGGGCGAAGTGCCTCTACCCTTTCCCGCGACCAAACCCCCGAGACCACCAGCGTGGTGGTGAGCTGCGTGGCCCGCGCCAGGGACGGGTGCAAGTCGCTGCTGGGAGCTGGCGCGCGGGCGACTGCCACCAGACAGGTGCGAAGTTCTTCCACGAGCGACGCCCAGCTTCCGTGCCCGTTCAGCTCTTCCAGGGCTTCGTGAAGCGGCTCGAGCGCGGCAATGGCTTCATCCCAGTTCGAGGTCATCACGTGGTTTGCGCCTCGGTCATCACGCCCAAGAGGCCGCGCGCACCGCTCGGAGCGAGGCTCCACACCGCCGCGGTGAGCCAGTTGCCGTCCTTCGGTTGAAGCAGCCCCAGGCGAGTCGCCGCGATGGCGTACACCAGCGCGACGGTGGGAGATGCCGCACCGACCCAACCGAAGAGACTGCTGACGTCGAGCTCTTGGTGCTCCGGCCCAAGCTTGCTCGGCGCGCGGCACGCAGCCATCTCCCACTCTCGAGAACGAAAGACGGACAGCTGCGACGGACCCAGCACGACGTCAGGCCGGACGGCTTGGTTGAGGCCTTCGAGCAGCGCGGTCATCGCCAGACCGTCCTGCAACTCATCGTTCGATTCCGTGGCGAGGCCCGTTGCTGCCCCAACGGAGACTACGCGCGCGATGCCGCTCGAACCTCCGGCCCCAAGCGCCGTGCTCGAGAGCCGAGAGGTGGCGAGGGCCGTCGCGCTCATCGGGTCGACGCTTGGAGGGGCAGAGACTTGACTGAAGCCAAGCGTGCTCGAGCGCGACGCGGACAGGCTGGTCTTCCGCGACCCCTTTCCGGTGAACAGGACCGCCGCGGCGGCCTCGCTAGGAGTGGGTGGCGTCGGTTCCCAAGGAGACGTGGGCTCAGCGACCAACAGCGCCGCCGTTTCCGCGCAGAAGTAGCTGTCGACGGCCAGTAGCAGTGCTGAGGCTTCTCCCGCGTTCAAAACCTGTGCGATTTCCTGGATAGCTTGCATCGTGCCTGTCTCATCCGTGAAGACACGCACGTTGCGGGGACGGAGCTCCTTCCAGATGGTCGCGTTGAGGTCGCTGATGGTCGCGGCCGTGACGCCAGGGCGCTCGGCAGGAACGATCAACCACACCCCCGGGCGAGGGGCGGCTGCGTCTTGCGCGTCGAGGTGTGCGTCGAGCGCCTCGTGAGCAGCCCTCAGCGCGAGGCGAATCAACCGCTGCGAGACCGGCATCTGCGGGGGAAGCCAGGGGCATGCTTGGATCGCGACGGGTTCGAGCGGCTCGTCCTTGCCTTCCGCTGGCTTGAAGAAGGGACTCGCTACGGGCGCCGCGAGTCCCGCTTCCGCGAAGAAGAGACTCGAGAGCAGGCCAGGGCCTACTGCCGTGGTCAACCCGACGTGGCTCACGCTGAGCGACACGGTTTGCATGAGTGGCTGGGCCATCAGTGCTTCGTCGCTCCGGACTGCTTGGTAGCGCGCTTGAAGGTGACAGTGCCGGCGTCGATCTTCACGCCGCCACCATCGAAGCTCACGATCGTGCCCTCCACGTCGAACGTGACGCTTCCACCGCTGAGGGTGAGGGCTCCGACGTCGATGTCGATGCCACCCCCGGCCTTGAACCCGATGTGTGCCGAAGAGTTGATCGACAGGGCGGCGCACGTGGTCGAGAGCGTGCCGCTGCACTTACGCTCGACGGGCCCGCCCGACTTCACCATGTGGGCGCTCGAAGCCTCCATCGATGCGCCACCAACCTCGAGTGAGGCGTTGCTGCCAGCGCGGGTCCCGTGGAGGCCGCCCACGAGCAAGTTCGCGCTGCCGAGTGTTTCCCAATCGACCGAGGCCGGAGTCACGATCACGTGCGCACCGCCGACGGCCTCGAGCGCAGCGCCCGAGACCTTGAACTCCTTGTTGCCCGCGCCGCCTGCCTCCGCGCCTGCGCCGTCTCCGTCGGCGCCTCCGGCACCACCCGCCTTCGCGTTTGGTGCGGTGAGCTTGCCCATCAGGTCGTCGCCGCCAGCGGCCATGGCTCCCGCGAGCGCGGCGTCTCCCCCCGGAACCTTTCCTGCCACCATGCCCATCGCGGTCTGCGCGCCAGCACCTGCTGCAGACTTCATCGCGCCTTCGAGACCGCCAGTCTTGTACCCTTCGTAGGCAGCCTTCCCCATCGGAGCGACGAATTGCGCTGCCATCGACCCGACCTTGCCCAGGCGCTTGCCGAGGAAATTGCTCCCAGCAAGCTTCTGCATCGCGGTCGAGGCGAGTGACACAGCGATGGCTTCGGGGCTGCCAATCTGCTCGAGTAGGGCGCCACCGATGCTGATGGTCTCCGAGCCCACGTTGTGGCTCAGCTTTCCGGTGACTCCGACTTTCTGAGAGCCTCCAACCGTGCCGCTCTGGCTCGCGGCCGTGACGGCGTACTTCTGGTTGACCTTGATCTCCTCATTGCCGCCCACCGTCACCGTTTGATGTCCGGTGTGTTGTTCCTCCACTTTCCCGGTCTCGATCCCATGATCGCCTCCGGCAGACATGTCTTTGCCGCTCGCGGCGTTGATTGCGAAGCGCTGCCCACCCTTCCCATCGCTGGTTTGGATGGAGTTCATCGATTTGCCGCCGGGCGAGAAGGTTCGGATCGCCGTAACGTTCTTGTTCTCCGGAAGTGCGTAGGTGGGTGGATGATTCGCGTTGTGCATGCGACCGAGGATCATCGGCCGCTCAGGGTCCCCTTGCTCAAACCCGACCAGCACCTCCCAGTTCGAGCGGGGCAATGCCATCGAGTCCACCATCAGCTGCTGCATGACACGAATCGGCAGGCTTCCGGTGTGGTCTTCGATGTCACGCAAATCCCAGCGGAAACGTGCGTGGCCGCGGCCGAGCTCGTCGACGTGGACTTCTTCGCCGTCGGGGACAGTGATCCAGGCGGAGTGCACCCCAGCGAGGTTGGGGACGGGAGTGACACGAGGCAGTCGAATCGGCTTCTCCACGGGTTGCGCCGTCACCTTCAGCCAATAGGGTTCGCCAGCGCTCCATCCGTGTTCGATCGCGGTCAGCACATAGCTGCCGTCGATGGAGGTGACGTCGCTGGAAGCAGGAACCGCATCGATGGCGATGCCCGGTCGAAGGTCGAGCGCGTTGCTTTCAAAGCCAACCTTCGCGCCGCCCTGTTGGAATGCCTCGAGCATCAGTTGTGATTCGCGGTCGCCCTGTACAGGTGACTTCAGCCGAGCGTGTGTGGAGTAGTGCTCAGCCGCAGCTTCGAGTCTTTGACGGGGAAGCTCACTCGCTGTTGTCGCGCCACCCTTGAGGTCGAGTTTCGGACGAGTCGGATCGTAGTCGCGTAGCGTTACTCGACCGGGGCGGAGCTGAGTGTCGATCGACACCCGTCGGATCCGGCTGGCAGCGAGCTCTTCTTGGCCTGTTTCCGCAACCTGAAGCGGGTCGCGCGCCGACACGAGTGTTGTGGACGTATCGCTCAGGATGCAGCGCTCTTCAGCGGGGTCTCCGGCCGCCTCGAGGTGAGCGTAGAAGCCCGCCCGCTCACAGATGCGGCGGAAGAACGCGAGGTCGGTCTCGTCGTACTGCACGACGTAGTCGAGGGGTTCGTAGGTCTGAGCGCACTGGTCCTCGATGCGGCTTGGATCCCAACCGCCAGCCACGAGCGCTTGCCTCGCAATCTCCAGCAACGACAAGCCTTGGAACACTCGACACTGGCGAGTGTGCTCGAGGCGTCCCAGCGCAGACTCCAGCGTTACGCGGTAGCGGTACCCTCGCTCAGACTGCTTGACGCCCGGGCGCCACTTCGCGACCCGTGCGATGCGTCGGACGACGCCGACGATCGTCCGTTCGGAGTAATCGTTCTGAAGGTAGAGCGCGACCGCAGTATCCAGGCGTGAGGCGGGATCCAGAGGCTCGTCGGAGTAGCAGACGACGGTGAGTCGAGTAGGTTCCCCGACCGCTTCGCGACCCTGGACTGACTCACAGGGAAGCGATTGACCGTCGATGCTGAGTGAAATGGAGATCTGCATGGAACCTCGGCGCAGGGTAGCCGCAACCAGGCACCTGGGGGCGTCCACGCGGCAGCGACCTCACTTCGACCAGGGCGGGTTCCAGTTGCTCGGAAATCGGCCTTCGCCCTCTCTTTTGCTCAAACGTTCCGCTTCTCGCTGTAAAGCCTCGGCATTTGAGGGTTCGGGACACTCGGCCGGATACGTCAGATTGAGGTTCGCGCCCGGGCCCAGATAGTACCGAGCGGCCCGATCGACCGCATGCGCGGCGAGGCGCTCGGTCGGCCATAGCCCCAGCCAGCGGCTCGACTTGCCCAAGTAGATCTCGGCGTGCCAGTGGCGCAGGTCGCTCGCGCGGAACACCCCGTCGTAGCGACTCGTTGCTGCACGCGACGGCTGGAGACGCAGCTCTTGGCGGACTCGTTTCGGGTCGAGCGGTGACGCGTGGATCTCAGGGAAGTTCAAGTCGCACTCGTCGTATTGAAGGAAGCGCGCGACGCGGTCATGGCGGATCGCCGCATCCTTCTCGCGTTCAAACCATCCCAAGTCCTCTTGGCGATCGAACTGGGTGATGCTTGCCTTCCAGAGGCGCACGTCCGCATCCCAGCTGACGCCGCGATAATCGCTGTGTCGCATGATGGCGCACCTATCGTCCAGCGGGGTGAGCTGTTGCTGCCTTTGGTGGAGTTGCAGTTCCGCGCGGCTCAGCAGGTTCCTCGGTCGAATCGCCGCAACCGCGTCCCACAGCATCCGACACCCCGGCATGCTGGAGATGGACGACACCAGACCGGACCTTCCCAAGCCAGAGCAACTCGCCCACGGCATCGTTGGGTGGCAAGTAGCCGATGGGGTCTACATAGTCGAATTCGAGTGCGACTTGGAGCTGCAGCTCAGAATGAGCAACGGTGGGTCCGTGTGGCGCTGGGTGAGCTCGAACGGCGCTGGGGCCACGTTCTGGGACGCTTCGGCGATGGGGTG
The DNA here is from genome assembly GCA_050183255.1 of Polyangiaceae bacterium. Classification (GTDB taxonomy): domain Bacteria; phylum Myxococcota_A; class Polyangia; order Polyangiales; family Polyangiaceae; genus JAHBVY01. The sequence goes on from JBFXBK010000036.1 coordinate 35,612, forward strand.
AGCTGCACTCGATGTTGGTAACCTCAGGTGTGTTGGCGCCGCACGGTCGCGTCATTGGCGTGTTGCCGCGCGGTCCCAATTTTCCGGATGTTCAGCATGGCGCTCTGCCAGAGGCGTTTGATAGCCTGCTCCAATGGCGGCAAGAACTATCGGGCTGACGCTGTTTGGGGTGCTTGGGTTGAGCGGCTGTGCAGGCGGTTCGCCCCCCGGGAACGAACAAGAGCCGGAAAGCGCAACCACGCACAACGAACTCGCCGGAGTGGTGACTCAGGACCCGTCCGCTCGCACAGGGTTCATTTCCGCCGTTGGACAGCTCTATCGTCTAGAGGGCACCGAACGGTCCAAGGCGTGTACGGGGACGCTCATCGCACCGGACGTCGTTCTCACCGCGGCTCACTGCATTGCGGATGGGCCGAATCGTTTCGAGTTGCCTCAGGCCGGTGGCTTCGTCACACAAACCCTTCTCACTTCGGTTGCTGGAACCCAAACAACCGGGGGCGACTGCAAGGCCGCTTCGAGAAGTCACGACCTCGGTCTCGTGTGGCTCGCCACGCCCGTACCTCCTGACATCGCGGAGCCTCAGCCGTTCTTTGACGGCGGCAGCATGTTTGACGCGGCGGTTCGGGGGGACTTGGGCACCGTTAACATTCAGGCGGGCGTGGGTACCGGCGCGTGGGAGCTCACCGACTGTGGTCAACCGTTGGGTGAGACCAGTCCAGTTCGTTCGTACGCCCCCATCCAAGCGGTTGTTCATTGGGGTTCGGACCCAGATGATGGCCTCTGGGAGGGGATTGACTGCCATGCTTTCCGGGCGGAATATAATGGGTATACGAACCCCGTGACGTTGCCAGGCGACTCAGGGGGGCCGATCTTCACCCAATACAAGGGCGTGTGGACCATCACGGCGGTTCACTCTGGTCACAACTGCTTTCACGGAGTCTTCGCTAACTCACTTGAAGCGGTCGCTTCGACAATCCAGCTCAACTACGCATGGCTTGTTGAGCACCTTGGCGGCGACCAGGATCAGGACGGGGTCCTCGACGACCTCGATAACTGTCCACCCCTCCGCTGCGCGCGGCTCGGTCTCCCAATCGAGGCGTGTTCGAATGCGGATCAAGCGGACGACGATCGGGATGGTATCGGCGAAGTTTGCGACAACTGTCCAGCCGTGAAGTGCGCTGGTGGTACGCCCAAGTTCGACTGCAACAATCCCGACCAGCTAGACTGGGATCAGGACGGCGATGGTGATCAATGCGATCTATGCCCTGACGAATCCACTCGCACCGAGGACTCTGATGGCGATGGGGTCGGGGATACGTGCGACGGTTGCGAAAACAGCGTCGAGCAATTTCCGTCCTGTACCGAACAATGCGTTTCGGGGCGATGCATTGGTGGGTCTTCGCCACATTGTTCGCAGCTGCCAGACCAAGACGACGACGGTCTGCCAGACCGTTGCGATGCTTGTCCTACGATCCCATCGTACGACTCTCGAAACTCGAACAAGTGGGCCGAGGTACGGCAAAATGTGACCGCAATCCCCGATATCTGCGACGAAATACCCGAGGTGCGCGTTTCCCAAATACACCGCGACACGTTTGATAGTCCGACGGTGATCCTGCATGCGGAGCCTATTGTTGGTGGCGATCTACCCGCCGCTTGTGGTCGCGCCCGGGTGGGCTTGTGTTCTTGTTATGTTGCCCAGCTCGGCCGGGAGCTGAGCGAAGACGAATGTTTCGCGCAGGGGTTCGACTGCTCGGCCCTGGTCTTGCCGACCAACACCGACGTCTGGAAAAAGGTTTCCTTGGGGAATGCTGGGCAGATCACCCAGACCTCCACAGGGATGACCAACATCATGGCATTCCAGCGTATTGGTACGAAGTCTCCCCAGGAGATGCATTGGAACTGGCGTTCGGACGTCGACGCGGGACAGATCGAC
>JBFXBK010000037.1:0-37219 GCA_050183255.1 Polyangiaceae bacterium
TCTCCTGAAGGGGCGCTCTGCAATTGGCGCATTTACGAGTGTCGTCGAGGGCCGCTGCTGCGACCACCGAACCTCCCAAGCCCGCGGCTCCTCCGAGAACGCCAGCCGCTGTGATAATCGCAGTGGTGCCGGCAGCCATCCCCCCACCTCCGGCGGCAAGCGCGCCGCCCCCAAGAGCTGCGAGCCCTGCGGACGTTGCTGCGGCGCCGCTCAGCCCCATTGCGCTGCCAACGATCCCGCCGATGAACGGTGCTGCTGCGCCTCCGGTAACTGCGATGGCAGCCGCTCCGACGAGACCACCGCCCACCACCACGGCCGTTTTCTTGAGCGTCCAAGCCATGTTCAAACTCTCCGGTCGGCGAGTAGGTCTCGGCCGCGGCGAGTCCAGTCCACGCCATCTTCGACCCACTTCTCAATTTCCTTCAACGTATCCTCTTGAACCTGCAAAACGGCCGCGATCTTTCGCACGCCCGCCCGCTCGGCTTGGCAGTACTCCCCATCCGCGTAGCCGAGGTTCACCAACTCCATCAACGCTACCCGCTTCGCTTCCAGCCGCTGAATCGGTGCAAGCAGGTCAGTGAGCTCGCGGTCGGCGAACTGCCTAATGTCGTTCGGACTGGGCACGCCCAAGTTCTTTGCAACCGCCGCGATGAATGCAGTTTCAGCTTCTGTCACGACACCGCTGAGCGTCGCGAGATGAGCCAAGGTTGCGAGCAATGCCGTTCGTTCCTGATGGTTCAGCGCCTCTATGAACATTGCTCCCGACGGTACGGTGGGGCCGCGACGTACACAAGCCGTAACGTCCTCGTCCCCATTTCCGTCGAAGCGCTCGAGCGTCCGCCCCAACGATTGCGAGCGTGAGGGCAAAATCCAAGAATCCCGCACGGAATCGCGCCAGCGGTGGCGGCCAATGCTGAGCAGGAACCGGCCTACAACGCACACCGCTCGTCTAGCTTCTAGTCTCTGGGGGGCTTTCGGGGGCGAAGTTCAGACAGGGCTTCAACCAAAGTTCTCTCAGCTGCGCCTTCCGGAAGATAGGCTAGCGGCTGCGGGCCCCAGCCCATCACGCCACCTAGGAGATCAGTTCTTCGCGCGGACGACGCCTCCGATGACACGACGATGGGGATGATGAAGCGCCTCACGCCGCTAAAGCTCAGAACATGTCGATCTTCGGAAAGCGAGCAGTTGTGCAAAAGGCCGACCAGGAGGTAGCACTGGTCGTTTGCGCCATCCGCCTTGTGAGCCGTGGACGCTAGCAACACGCTGGAATCGAACGGGCGGTTCGGGCGCTCGCCGTCCTGGAACGAGTAGGTCCTGCTCTCCGCGATGCGCTTGAACGCGCTGTCCAGGTCGGAGAAGTCCGCGAGATACACAGCGAGAGTCTCCATTCCCAGAGACGATATCACGTACGGCCGTCGAGCGAGATGTGCAAACCGGTGTCCCGAGTTGTGGTGGATACGCTAAGCGCATTGCCGGATTGCTCAACTCGTACTGAGTTCAACCTGACTGAACCCATCCACCGCCTCAACGCATCCCGCACGTACACCCGCGCCAGCTCCTTCAGCGCTGCATCGTTTCGCTGATGCCTGAGCAGGGTCAGCGCCGAGCCGAAGTTCGTCCGCCACGGCAGCTCGCCCGACGAACGCTGCGTAGCGCCCTCAGTCAGCAGCGTCTGGCGGACCTTCGATGCGAGCAGGCCTTCGCCGGCCCCAGACGCGAAGTCGGACTTCTTGTCTCGACGAAACGGGGTGAGCAGGTTACGCGGTGCTTCCGGCATGATTCCTCACGGTACGGGGACTTGTTCGCGGATCGCCTTCATCTGCTCGATGAGCGCGTCGATGGCCGGGACCGCGTCGTCGAGTGGCATGCCAGCCAGGTCGGACAGGTCCGGAACCTTCGGGCCTCCGATCAGGTCCATGAACAGGTTGATGAGCCCGATGAGCTTGCCAAGGCTCGCGAGCATTTGACCAACGTTCCTGGCTTCTTGAGCGACGTTGGCCTCAGCGCAGCTCGTGATCGCCATCAGCCCCGCGTCTTCGAGGTTCGTGGCGCGGTCGATGGCTCCAAGGATCTGCTGCATCTGGAGCTGCAGATGGTGAAGCTCTCGCTTCGCTTGCTCGAGTGTCCGAATGACGAGGTCGATGAGTCCGATCAACGTGTAGGGCAGCGACAGCTGGGGAATGAGCCGCAGCAGCTTCGCCACCTTCTCGCCGAGCTCGGGGATGCAGATCGCAATCGCCGTCGGGTCCGGAGGCGGCCCCAAAGAGTCTGGGATCGCTTTCATGCAGTTGTACACGGCGACGATCGTGTCCACGACGTCGAACAACGGGACCAGCGGTGTGAGCGCGGGCTGGATCACCTCCATCAGGTTGATGTGCTCGATGGTGATCCCGCCAGGCAGGTCGAGCGCGAACGGATCGTCGAGCGCGGGGATGTCGAGGCAGATAGGAAGCGCCATGGGACCTCAGATGGGCGCGGCGATCGGACGCACGACACGACCCGCGATGGTGACCTGCGTCGCTTCGAGCGAGATGGCTCCAACAGCCTTGAGCGTGATGGCCGTCGTGGCCTCGAGCGTCACTGAGTTTTCCTCGGCGTCGAACACCAGGTGATCGCCGGTCTTCCTGTTGGTGAGTCGAAGCTTGCGCGCTCCCTTCGTCTCGTCGAGCTCGACTCGGAACGTCGGCGTTGCGAGCACGCGGTTGTCGGGCGAGGAGCGCTGAGCTTCTTCGGGCACCTCGCTCTCACCGTTGGGCTTGCCCCAATTTGCCGCGAGGAAGTACGGCGCGTCGACGTCGCCCCGATTGAAGAACACGCCGACTTCGGCGCCGACCTCGGGCACGGCGAAGAACCCGGTGTCCTTCGAGCCGCCACCGCCCGTTCCCAGCGGCCAGGCCCAAGCGCTCTCAGGCTCGAGCAAGCCTGGGATGCAGACCTTCACGCGGCCCAATTGCTCCGGGTCGTCGCGTTGGGTGACGTAGCCGACGTAGAGCCCCAGCATGGGTGCCGCGTCTTGCTCGAGGTCGTCGTCAAACTGACTCATCAGCTAGCCTTTCCGCGGGGGACGCTCATTCCGGCTTCTGGATCTTCTGCGCCGATCACCTGTCCGCCCCGCCGGTACTCGACGTGCGAATCCCCGGTGACGGGATCGACGACCTCAACCTCGCTCATTCCCTGAGACGGCTTCGCGCGGTTCTTCTGACCACCCTGCGGTTGCCCGTCTTCCGATTGAGGAGGCGGTGCTGGTTCGCCGCTCTTCTTTCGCTTGCCTCCGCTCTGGCGTCGCCCAGTGCCGTCTCGAGTGAGCTTGAGGTCGGTGACGTACCCCGAGCCAGAGACTGTGTGTTTGGCCTCGGTGACGTAGTACTTCCCCGAGAGGAAGCTCGAGGCGCCGCGTAGCTCGATCACTTCCTTCGCTCGGATGGTTGGATCCCCCACAACCTGCATCGCGAGCTTGATGGTTGCGCGCTCCGCTTTGCGGAAACGAGCCTTCGCTTCGGTCTTCGCCGCCTCTGGCGTTGTCGCGGTGCTGTGATGGGTCGTCTGAGTCGCGTTGCGCACCTGGAGTTCGGTGTTGCCGGTCTGTGGGTCGACGACCTCGACCTCTTCCGCGAGCGTGGTGCGCTCGGTGTTCGTGTTGGTTGACTCGGCTTCGACCGTTGACTTGGTCAGCGGGCTCCGAGCCTTGACCTTCACCTTGCCGACGCGGCGGGCGAGGTCGGATTCGACGCTCAGCGAGATCACCTCACCCCGATCTGGATCCGCGAACCACGTGAACACGTGCGTCGGCGCCTTGCTCTGGTCTCGAGAACGCCAGTGAAAGCCTGCGTCGTCGCTCCAGAAGTCGAAGTCGTGACGAGAGGCGAGGCGCCGGAGGAATCGCGCGTCGGTCTCCGCGCTCTGGTTGATCGTCTCGATGACCTCGGTCGTGTCCTCCACGTCGACGAAGTCGCCCTCGTAGCCTTGCTCCTTGGCGATCGCGCGAGCGACGTCGCTGCGCGTCTGATTCGTCCACGCACGGGACTTCACCTCGCGGTTCATGAGCACGCTCGTGGCTTGGCCTTCGAGGGTCAATGTCTGGAAGCCCTTGAGCTTCTTGATGATGACCCGACGAGGTGGCGCCATGTTGCCCGGATAGCCCCAGGAGACCTCGAGCGTGACCCCTTGGAGGATTTCCTGGCGCTCGAACAGCGCGAGGTCGAAGTTGTCGAGCTGCAGAGAGACCTGGTCGGTCTTCTTCTGGGAGTCCTCGAAGCTGAACGACAGCAAGCGACCATCGAGCTCAAGCGGTTCCCCGCTTGTCGCCTTCTCGTTGGCGAGCACCGAGATGCGGACACCTGGCGCGCTGCGATCGTCGACGAGCATGCTCACGCGGCACCTCGTCGTCGCCACTCCCCGAGGATCACGTCCGTCAAGACTCGGAGGCTGGGGATGAAGAGCTGCTGGCCTGGCTCAAGCTCGAGCGTGGGATCGACGATTGGGTCTGGCTGGAAGTCCGCGATCACCCACCAGAAGCCACAGGCTCGCGGGAGGGGAGCGAAGTAGCGACCGGCGAGATCGAAGAGCGTGTCGCCCTGAGCGACGACGTGAGAGCGCGTGTCGGTGTGGGTCCGGAAGGCGAAAGGCTCCAGTTCCGTGAGGAACAAGCGACCCTGCTCGTCCCGGAGCCCTTGCGTGAACGAGTGACGCGAGCCTGTGCGCGGTGGCATCAGTCCTCGCCCTCGCGTAGCTCTTCGCTCGTGACGCGCTCGTCGAGGATCTCCTCGAACGTCACGTCCGCGCTATACACGAGCACGGTGCCGTCCACCGCGAGCTGCTTGTAGCGGAACTCGACGCTGCCGATGACCGCTTCCACCGTCAGCACCTCGGGCCAGATGAAGAGCACGCGAGGCGGCGCGGTGTTGACGACGCCTTCAGTCCCTTCCGGAGGCACGGTGAATGCGCGGAGGAAGTAGCGAAACTCAAGGATGTCGGGATCGCCTGGCTGCTCCGCGGCGAAGAACCGGTCGAGGTAGAACTCAACGCCTGAGAACTGGCGGTTGCTGGTGTTCTGAAACTGCAGGGGTTGGTGGGAGAGTCCGGGAACCTGGAGCCGGTTGTAGTTGACCTGCAGCTTCTCGCTCAGCTCGGTCGGATTGAACAAGCACTCCATCGACTCGCCGTTCGACAGGTTGGCGAGGATGCAGCGCGGAGGACGACTGAACGTGGCACGGAGCAGCACGCTTGGGCAAAGGGGCCTGGTCTCCTTGGTCGGGACGGGCACCGCGTGGAATCAAGACCTCCTACGGTTATTGACATCGAGCGTCACATGCGGGTGACTGCGCGGTCCATTGAGGCGCCCTTGCCCATACCAGCGTTTGCGCCAAGCGCGCAGGGCTGCATACGAAGAGAGCCGACGAAAGAAGCGTCGGGAGTTTCTCGCTCGTCCGCGCGGTCGTCGGTCTCTTAGGATTGTGCTTTCTGGAGATCTAAACCTGATCGAGAACGCGGAGTGGACACGCGCCCAGCTGATGCAGTTTGCTGACGTTCGTCCGCGCCGCGCCCATGAGCGGGTGCTCAAGGTCATGGTGAGCATGGATAGAGTCGTGACGCTGGACCCTTGCGCCGTTCTCAACCTTGTCGCGCATGCTGACCGAATCGCGAAGATGAACCGGGTACGGATTCGCGGCAATAGTCCGCCTCCGCACACCCAGGCCTACCAGGTGTTACGCGAGGCGAGGTTTCACGAGTACATGAAGGAGGCGTACAAACGACGGCCCCCGAGCCTACCGAGTTCTTTGGCGATTCGTAGCGGAGACTCCAGACGCAAGCTCGATCCAACGAGCTGGCTCCCGCTCTTCTCGTTTCTGAAGGACAACGCAGGGCTAAGCGACAGCCAGGTGGAGGTGATCTACACCGCGTTTGGTGAGGCCATCGAGAACGTCCGGCAACACGCGTATCGCACCGGCGTTTTTCGCAACTGGTATGCGCTGGCCCTGCATCCGGAGGAGGGGCCTTCCCGGGCGGTTATCGTTGACCTGGGCGTTGGGATCCCCGCGTCCGTTCGGCGAACGCGCCTTGATAGGTACTTCTCGGCAGTAGCAGGAGCCATCCGCTCAGTACTGAACGCACTCGGATTGATCGAAGACGTCATCGACGAGGGCGTTTTCGACCGCTTGAGGGGCTCCGACACCTTCTGCGTCGTCCTCGCCACCACAGGGGAACGAACCGAAACCGCCGAACCTCAAAGAGGAACGGGGCTCAACACTTTGCGAAGAACGGTCGTTGACAGTAGCGTCGGGCGCCTGCACGTATTGTCTGACAGGGCCGGAGTAACCTGGAATCATGGAAGCGATCAACCCGAGTACCAAGCCTTCTCGCCCCTCCTCGGGACCACGCTCTGCCTCGAACTCGAGCCTCCAAGTGAAGACGATAACGCTAGACGTCGGTGATTTCTCGCTCACTCCAGGAGGCCGCTACAAGGCGGAGGGCTACTTCTCCGGGGAGGAGTATCGGGATTCCATCCTGCTACCTGCGCTTGAGCGTGCCGAGAAGGTGATCGTCAACCTCGACCGCCCCCACGGTTTTACCTCGTCGTTCTTAGAGGAAGTTTTCGGGGGAATCGTCCGCAAGCTCGGAAAGCAAGCCCTTGAACGGGTTGTCCCTGAGTCGCCCGCCCGTCCGATGCGGGCGGCGCAGGCAGTGGCGTTCATGGAGCGCGAGCTGAAATCGAAGTGACCACAGCCGACAAGATTGCGCTCGGCTCAGCGATTGCTCAGGGGGTAATCGCTGTGGTTGCGCTGTATCTCGGGTTGAGAACGTGGTCGATGAGTCGGGACGCGCCTTTCCTCGACCGCGAGATCGCGTCACTTCAACGCATTCACCAGTTGGTGCGTGAGGTGCAGCGGGCACACTCCTCATTGCTGCGATCGCACCCGTCGCTCGCGGACAAGCTGACGGCTCGCACCCACTGGTTACAAATCCGCGAGGAATTATTGACCAGGCTGTCTGACCATGGCGACCTCTACGAGTCTCCTTTGCCGGCGCCGCTGGGCCTTGTTCTGAGCGAACACGCGTATGCGCTGAGCGACGCCACGGAAATCGAAGCACAGACAGCGTCAAAGGCCATTGCCGAGCACGACGTTCACGTTGAGGAACTTCGAGCAGACGTCGTTGCGCGCTTGAAAGCCTTAAGGAGTGGAGCGAGCTAATAGCTCGGCACCGGCGAGAATGACCGCGACGCAGCGTCCCGGTTGGCCTTTGCAACCACAGTTGCCAGCGTCTGCCCATCCACTTGGAGCTGCACGTTGACCGGGGGAGGCGGCGGCGCAGGTGGCGCCTTCACGACCAGCGGCGTTGCCGCAACGCCGCTCATGACGGCTGCCGCCGGCATTGTCGCCGTCGCTTCCGTTGCTGGCGTCATGTTCGCCTGAGGGACCGGGCGCACCGGTTTCGTGAACGTGAGGTCTTGAACGCCGTAACGGTCGGCCATCTCCGTGCGGAGCGACTGACGGAAGTCACGGATCCCTTGCTGGTACTTCGTGTTCTTTCCGAAGAGACCCGCGAGCGCATCGACGACGCCTGCGATGGCGCCTGCGAGCTCAAGCACGACGCCGATCACGGCATCCACCACGCCAAACGCGACGAGCTTCATCCCCTTCCAGATGTCGGACCAGTTGCCGTTGATGATGCCGCCGATGATGAACACCACTCCGGTGACGACATCTGCGAGCCCGCTGAAGGACGCCATCACTGCGCCCACGACGCCGCTCACCACCGCCACCATCGCGGAGATGACGGCCACAAACGCGCCGATGACCCCAAGCGCCATGCCGATGCTGAACGCGATGACTGTACCGAGCGTGCGCCAGCCACCGCCGCTCTTGTCGGTCGCTTCGCGACTGCCGAAGAGCTGGGTGATGGCTTCGTCGAGCTTGTCTCCGAGTTGGCTGAGCGCGTTCTTCACCATGTCGATCCCCGGAGTCATGTAGTCCCAACCTGCAGCCACACCCTGAGCGACTTCGGTCACCGCGGTGAGCACTTGCACGACGAAGTCGAACGCCCGAGCGAGCGCTTTCCCCACACGCTCGCCCGCCTTCCCAAACGCCTCGAACTTGTTGGACGCCGTGGAGGCGTCGTCTTTTTCGGAGAGGAGCCCCAGAGACTTCCCGAGCCCCGTGAGCGCGTTCAGGAACGCTTCGATGGACGGCTTGGCAGCAGCGACTCCCGCGGAAAAGCCCGTCGCGATGCCTGAGAAGAAGTTCTTGATGCGGGCGACCCAGGTGTAGACGGAGATGAGGAAGTCCTTCAGCCCTCCGTTTTCCGCGCGGCTGAGCTCGTCCTTCACCGCTCCTGAGAAGCCGCCCTGGTCGAAGAGCTGCATGAGCCCCTTGAAGGCGAGCCCGACCTGGTCCTTGAACCGCGTGAAGAAGTCGCTGATGCCCCCGATGTTGTCCCGGAACGCCACGACGAAGCCAGCGATGGTCAGCGCGAGCAGTCCGAAGATGGCTACTGCCGGGAGTACGATCGCGACGACGCCTCCGAGCGTCACGCCGATGGCTTGAAGCCCGATCGCTAGAAGCGCGATCGCGGCCTTCGCGGCGATGATGCCACCGACCAACGCCACCACTGCTCCCGCTCCGGTCACAAACGCGGCGAACGCCTTCTTAACGGGCGCAGGCAGCGCTTGGAACGCACCAAGGACCGCGTTCACCACCTGGATGACGACCGAGACGACGGGCTTGAACACCTGCGCGAACGCCTCGCCGGAGACGATGGCTAGCGTCTGCATCGAGCCCTTGAGCAACGTCTTCTGGCCCTCGAACGTGTCGAGCAGCTTCTCTCGGAAGCGCGCGGCCGTGCCCTCTGCGCCGCTCATCTCCTCCCGGAGCGCCGCCAGCGCCTCGGTGCCCTTGAGCGTGACCTCTTGGCCGTCGCGCATCGTGGTGAAGCTGGCGTTGAGGATCGAGTTGAAGGCGAGCAAGCCGCGCGCGCCGAACGCTGTGACGACGCGGCGATTGCGCTCTTCGGCGGACATGCCCGCTGTCGCCTTCGCGAACTCGTCCATGATGTCGACGATCGAGCGCATCGAGTTGGACTGCTCGTCGAAGATCTCAATGCCCGCACCCGTGACCGCTTGCTGCGCGCGGCTATCCGAACCGACGCGACGCACAGCTTCACGGAACGCTGTCGCAGAACTCGAGGCGTCGATGTTGCGGTTTCGGAGCAAGCCCATCGTGATGAGCACGTCGTTCAGGTCTTGCCCGAACACCGCGCCTGTAGCTGCGGCCTTGGACAGTCCCGCTTCGAAGTCGCGCGTCTGGAAGTTCGTCAGCTGCGTGATGCGGAGCAGCTTGTCGGTGACGCCCGTGGCTTGGTCTGCTGCGACACCATAAGCGTTGAGTGTGCCCACGAGCGCGTCAGCGGCTTGAGACACCCCGAGCTGCCCCAGCGACCCAGCGGCGAGGTCGAGCACCGGGATGAGCGTGCGCGTTGCCTGCTCTGCGGTCTGCCCGGCCGTCGCCAGCGACTGAAGTCCAGCAACTGCTTCCGCGGGGGAGAACTGCGTCTCGATGCCGGCCTGAATGGCGGCGTTGCGGAGACTGTGCAGCTGGTCCGTCGTCGCTCGCGTGACGGCGCCAACGGACGCGAGGCCTTGCTCGAACTCGCCGGCGGCGTTGGCGAGGCTCAAGCCAGCGCCGACCGCCGCCGCTCCCGCCGTGAACACCGCGAGGCCAACGCCAAGCTGCATGAATGCGCTCTGAATCCGCGCAGCACCGAGCCCGACTCGCTGGTCGAGGCCCATGAAGTTGCGCTCGAGGTTGCGAATGGTGCCGGAGGCGAGGTCTCGTGCGGTGAACACGAACCCGAGGCCCATCGAGTTCAGCATCTGAGCTCACCGTTTCCGTGCGTCATCGCTTCCCCTTGCTTGCCTTCTCCAGCTCCTTGGCTTCGAAGCGACGCTGCGTCTGGATCCGCTCGAGCAACCAATCCCGGTCTGTCGTCGAGAGCTCGAGAGCCGAGCTCCACGGCAGCAACAGCCCAGAGCCGCCGTGCTGAACCCAGCAGAGTTGGAAGAGGCCCTCGAGCCAGCCGTCGACCGCTAGCTGAGGGAAGAGCTGGTGCGGCCCTTCCGCCTCGCCGTCCGGTTCCGACCCGGCAGGAAGAACCCCTTGTCGAAAGGGAGCTCAACCTCCTGCGTGGTGAAGCACTCGGGGCACTCGATCTCGATCGTGGTGTCGACGCCGCAATCGACGCGGTCGAACTCATCGACGAGGAAGTCGGCGTCGCGCAGAGACAAATCCTCGAGGAACTGACGCTTCTGTTTTGTCTCGACACCCTCGACTTCGAGCACGCGATAGTTGAGCACCGAAGAGAGAACCCGGTCCGGATTCGAGCGCTGCAGCGCCGGAAGCTTTCGCTCATCGTCTCCAGTCATCAGTCGGAACCAAAGGCGCTGGCCCATGTCGGGCAGCTTCGCCTCGAAGCGATTACCTGCAGCGAAGGCGGTCTTGGACTCGTCGGAGAGTTCACGCACCGGAAGCTCGCGCAGATCGAACTCCCACTCGATGCGGGCTCGACAGCCGCCGTTCTGGCAACTCACCGCGAAGGCGTACTCTGGGCCGTAGGTAAGGACGCGAAGCATGACGAGCGCGTAGAAGCGATCGCCTTGCAACACGGAGCCCCAGTTCAACTTGCCCGAGTCGCTCAGCGAGTAGAGACCGGGTTCGTGCGTCTCCTCCCAGCAAGCGGTGAGCAGCTGGTCAATCTGCCCGCCAGACTTCGCTAGCTTGCGATCGGTCAGAACGCGCTCTTCGCGCACCTTCATGCCACGAATGCGGCCAGTGAGTCCCGATGGGCAGGTGATGACTGACATGCGTTGCGTCCACAGGGACAAAGCCATCGCGGCCGCAAGCGGGGGACACTGTGCACAAAACTAAACCATCAGTTACGCACCGCGCTCAGAGTTGCACAAAACTAAACCTTGGGTTACGGTTTGAGCATGGATCGACCAGGGCCCAGCTGGGATCGGCTGTTCGAGACGGCCGCTGCCCAGAGTGGCTACTTCACCACGCAGCAGGGCGCAGAGGCGGGATACTCCTCGCAGCTGCTCCTCAAGCACCTGCGTGCTGGACGCGTCGCGCGGGTGAGACGGGGGATCTATCGTCTGGTTCACTTCCCAGCGGGCGAGCATGAGGAACTGGTCACCATCTGGCTGTGGTCCGAGCAGGCAGGCGTGGTCTCGCACCAGACGGCGCTGTCACTACACGGCCTGTCTGACGTGCTGCCTGCACAGGTTCACCTGACGCTGCCCGAAGCGTGGCGTCGTCGGCGTTTTCGGATTCCGCGCGGTGTCGTTCTCCACCACGGTGACGTGCCCTCTGAGGAGCGGTCCTGGTTCGGTGCGGTCCCCACCACGAGCGTCCCTCGTACGCTGAGTGACTGCGCCAAGGGCGGCCTGTCTCCAGAGCTGCTGCGCCAAGCTGCGCAGCAGAGCCTTCGACGAGGGCTCGCACGGCGGGATGAACTCAGCGACGTCGAGGCTGCGCTGGAGCCCTATGGGGGTATCGCGGCGTGACACCACGCACCTACGCATCACCCGAAGCCTTCAAGCAAGCGGTCGAAGCCCGGCTCCGCTCGATGGCCGAAGGCGGCGTTCAGTTCGAGCGGAGGCGGCAGCTGCTCGTCTTTGATCGCTTTCTTGCCCGTGTCGTTGGGCTGTTCGGAGACGCGGTGATGCTCAAAGGTGGGCTCGTGCTCGAGCTTCGCCTCGAACGCGCACGCACTACGAAAGACGTGGACCTCAGGATGGTGGGTTCCCCGAACGAGGTGCTCACGAAGTTGCAGGAAGCCGGCCGTCAGCACCTGGGTGACTTCATGACGTTTGAAGTGGACCTGGACGACGAGCACCCCGAGATCCAGAACGACGGAATGCAATACGATGGGATCCGATTCCGTGCGGAGTGCCGGCTGGCCGGAAAGCCCTATGGACGCCCCTTTGGCGTTGATGTCGCCTTTAGCGATCCAATCCTTGGGGAACCAGACGTGGTGCTTGCGGGGGATGTGCTGGCCTTCGCCGGTATCTCCCCACCCACGCTTCGTCTCTACCCGATTGAAACGCACATCGCCGAGAAGCTTCACGCCTACACGATGCCTCGGACGCGCCCGAACTCCCGCGTGAAGGATCTACCCGACTTGGCGCTCCTGGCGACGGCTCAGCCGATTGACGCAAAGCGCCTGCGGATCGCGCTCGAGCGCACATTCGCGTTTCGCAATACGCATCCGCTGCCTGCTCGACTCCCAGAGCCTCTTGCTGCGTGGCGTGTGCCCTACGAGGTGATGGCGCGCGACGACCAGTTGTCCTGGCATACGCTTGCCGAGGTGACGAGCGCGGGGAAGAAGTTCCTCGATGACGTCCTCGCGGGCGACCTCGATGCGCTGTGGGATCCCGTCGAGCAGGTTTGGCGCCATCACTGACGTTGAAGCGTGCAGTCAGTGCGAAGGTGTCGTCTCGGCTCGAGGAGTACACGCATCGAGCTGATGACAACCCACGAGCCCAAGCTGAAGCGGGTCACGCCGGAAGTGGTACTCGAGCCGGTTCCACCACTCCGCTGGGGTGGCGCTCTGGTCGGCGAAGATCTTGACCAGTCGCAGGTCTTCACCGCAGCGCTCTCGCAGCTTGTCCTGAAGCAGCTGGTGGTGGTTGTGGCCCTTCGCGGGGTTGGGGTTGCGTCGCTTGATCTCGTCCACCAACACATCGCCCAAAAGCAGGCGATAGAGTCGGTTCATCACCCCGGAGAGCGGCTGGTAGATGGATCCCGTGGAGCCGTGAGTCGGCCAGCGGTAGAGCTTGCAGATTGAGACGATGGTTCCGTCATCCCAGAACGACTCCCAGGCGCGGCGTTCCTCGAGCTGAAACAGCAAGCGGTCGTAGTTGAGCGGCCGGCCGTGCCTTCGACGTGCCTCCATGAAGCAGAGGATGAGTTCCTCGAGCAGCTCGACTCCCCGCGGCTGCTCGGTCTTGGCAGCGATGAAGAGTGCTTGTTCTTCGGTCAGCCAGTACTCGGTGCCACGTCTGCCGTGTGAGCTTTTTGCCACGATGGCAAAAAGCTTGGAATGATTGAAGAATCCCCTCCCAGCGTAGCGCCGAACTAGCTTTCGAATGTCGTATGGAACTGAGAACCCCAGCCACTTTGCGAGATCCAGATCCCGCACTCTCGGGATGCCATCAGCGAATCCCCCAACCGCGACCGCCAGCCCGTTGAACTTGGCGGACTGGACCGGGCGAAGCTCGATCACGTTCGAGTGGTTGTTGTGGTTCTCAGTCATTGATTGCGCCCCAGTCACTTGCTCAACTCAAAAAAGTCGTACGTCAGCGTCACCGACTCGATGACGTTCTCGTCGGCCTCGTTGTCCCACTCGCCCGCGACGAACTTCACCGGCCACGCTCGCGACAAAGACCAACGCCGCAGGGAAACGCCGTCGCGGTCCTTCTGCACGATGTCGAGGTTCCGCTTGTAGTTCGGGTCGGCGAGCCCAAAGCCGCTTGAGGTGATCGCGACGTCTTGGAACCAGTCGAACAGCTCGTGGTCGGAGGTCGCGCCGCGCTCGAGCGTCACGTCCGAGAACGTCAGCCGTCCTGGGCTCTTGTTCGGGATGAGGCTACCGCCCTCGAAGTACTGGACGTTCGCGACCTCGACCGACAGCTCGCTGCACTTCTGGAAGCCAGCGTGGGAGAAATCATCAATTTCCACGACGAATGAGTGGCGTTTGAAGAATGACCGAGGGTTCCCGATAACCGGCATCTGCTAGCTCCTCACGGATTCGATTCGGCGAGCTCCGCCTCGAGTGCCCTCGTGTCCTGGCTGATGCGCAGGATGATGAACTCGGCGGGCTTGTTGGTGGCGAGGCCGACGCGAGCGATCAACCGACCGCTGAAAATCACGGCCGGTGAATTCAATCGATCCGAAACGTCCACGAAGTACGCCTGGGTAGGCACCCTCGAGCGAAACGCTCCGTTGTTCATCTGCGTGAGCAAGAACGCGGTGATGGTGCGTCGCACCTGAGCCCGTAGCGCTTCGGTGTTGTTCTTGTGCCGCGCGAACTCAAGCCCGAGCCGCAGGCTTCGCTCGATGAAGGTGACGCCGCGCCGCTCGGCGACGTACGGGAAGTTCCCGTCGCCCTTCAGCGTGCGCGACCCGTCGATGTACCGCGGCAATCCAGGTGCGGTCGTGAGCGGGTTGATTCTGTGCGGATAAACGAGGTCGCGCTTGCGCTCGTCGAGCACCTCGTCGGTCTCGAAGCCCAGCACTCCGAACAGGCGTCCCTTGTCGATGCCCGCCGGCGGGTCGTAGACGCCACCGGGGCGCTCCCCGTCGGTCCGTGCATACGCCCCCGCGACCGCACCCGAGGGCGGCGCCACGATGCGTTCGGCGTTCCCGAACACGCTCTTCTGCGGGTTTAGGACTTCGATGCGCGGCCAGTAGATTGCGCCGTACTCGGAGAGGTTCTCCAGGGACGCAGTCGTGGCGACGTAGGTGACGATCTCCGGCGCGCTGAGACTCGCGGGAGGATCGAGCACCGCGAAGGCCATGCCGTTGCGCGTGACCTCGCAGTAGCGAAGCATCGCGTCGTGGACTGCTGGCGTCGCTCGTCCTGGCACGATCAGCAGGGAGAGGTCTTGCACTGCGTCGAGTGCGTGCAGTCCGGTGTGCCCCGCTTCGCTGCCGATGAAGTCTGCGTCGTCGAGGCCGAGCAGCCCGTCGTTCCCGCCTGTCAGCGTGATCGTCTGCGGATGGGGGACAGGTGCGCCCACGAGGCGCTGGTCGGTGACGCGAACGTACAGCGACCCGGTGCGGGCGTTGTTGATGACGGTCTCGACGTAGCGCGGATGGGTCTCCGTCATCGAGAGGTTCGGGAAGACCTCGCGGTACACGCCGTCCTCGATGACGAGGAGGTCGAAGGCACCGGTGGAACCGTTCGTCGCGGTTCGCACCTCGACCTCGACGCGATTGCCGTAGCCGCCCGGGTCCTTCCCCTCAACTTGGATCGCTTGAGCGGCGCCCGTCGCAGCGCCCGTGTGCAACGCTGCATCAAACCCGAACGCAGCGCTGGTTGCTGCGTCGACCTCCAGCGTGGCGGTCGGTCCCGTGCCGACGGTCTCGAGAACGACCTGTCCGCCCGGTCCTTCCACGACGTGGAGGGTGGGGATGGCCGCTTCCACCACCGCGCGGACGTCCAGCACGTCGACTGCGGCGAGATTCGGGACGTTGCCGCCGCCGCTCACGGTCGTGTCGGGGAACTGGAGCACCGTGTTGGCGGTGCCTCCGACGACCTGCGCCTGGCTGGCGAGCCCGAGGGTGTCGCTCTGAACTTGGAGGATGCCAGCGGTGACGCTCGCGCGTGCACCAACCAGCACTCGGTTCAGGAGCGCAGCGACCTCGGGAGGCGTGGCCAGCGCGATGTTGTTGAAGTCCGCCGCAGCGAACACGACCTCTTGCTCGGCGCCGCCATCGAAGCGCAAGAGGAGGTTCATGCCGTCCGCCAACGCGAACGGTCTCGCGCCACCAGCAGCGACCGTCGCAGCGGAGCCGATGAACACCGCGTCTTGCGGTGCTCCTCCATCGACGGGCCCGTTGGCCAGGCCGTGCTGTGCTCGTCGTTCGACGAGTTCCAGGACAAGTTCGGTGGCCTTGATCCGCACGGTAGGATGGCCTCGGGGAGCGGAGCGCTTTGGGAGCCAGTTGCGACCGTCACCGAGGGCGGGACGCGGCGGCCTGAGCGCTGGTCCGGGATGGCGCACCCGCACCGACCGAGGGCGCGGCAGTAGCGCTCGTGAGCCAGCACGAACACCAATGCGCCGCGCCCTCGGTTCGACAGGATGACGTTCAAGGCAGCGCCTCCGTCTGAAGCTCGGGGTTAGTCACGAGCCGCGTGCGATCGAGGGGCAGCCCTTCGTCGACATCGAAGCCCCTCACGATGAATCCGCAGGTAAACGCCCGAACGTCATCGCGGCTCGCAAGCTGGGTGCGGAACTCTCCGTCCTGAGCGAGCTCCCAGCGTACCGAGCCAAGCTCCGGACGCGCTGGGTCGCGCACGAGCTCCAGCCAGCGGTTGCGATTCACGAACGTGGCAGCAGCCGCCATCAGGTTCAGCAGCTCCGCGGTGCGGTTGCTGGCGCCCGTGAGCGTGAAGACCAGGTCCGTCGTGAACGGCGTCTTGCGGCGCTGAAGCTCGGGACCGCCGGTCCCCGCGACGACGTCTTCGTGGCTCTCGTTGGTGGAGTAGAAGCGGTTCTCTCGCAGCGTCGGGCCGCTCAAGACCAGCGACGGCAACGACGCCATGGCCACGATGTTCAGGCCGTCGCCGGGGCTGTCGTCGTAGTCGACGGAGACCGTCGTCCAGACGTTTGCGAGCACCTGGCGCTTCAGTTCTCGCAGGAGCTGGCGAACGACGCGCGTTAGGTCAGCTTCAGGCGCGACGGGCGTGCGGAGGAACCGGTACGCCTGCGGCAGCGTGACCGATTCCCCAGGGATTTGATTGCCGTTTGCGTCGACGTTCTCGAGGACAACGTCCGCGAGGCCTTGTTCGCCCTCGGGAGTCCGAACGTCGGCGACGCTGACGCTGGCTTCATCGCGAACGGCGACTACGACAGCGAACTGCGTCCCCACGCGAACCCGAACCTGGGCAGCGAACCCGGTCCCAACCAAGCGCACCAAGTCGCCACCGCTGGCAGGGCCCGACGCAGGCGTGATGGAGTTGAGGGTGGGAACCGCCACGCCAGGGCAAAGCAGGTCGGCCAGGGAAAGCGGGACTCGGCGATTTACACCGCGCCCCGCTTCCGCAAGATTGCTTCGCGATGAACCAACCCACGCCTTTCTCGAACGAAGACCTGCGGGAAGCCCTTCGTGCTATCGACTCGACGATTCGGAAGTGTGAGAAGGCGGAACCCAAGTTGCGGGCTGGGACACCTCAGCACACCCTTCTGCGTCGACGGATCCGAGCGTTGCAGATTGCGGTGGTGCTTATCGAGAGGGAACTCGACGCTGAGGCGTGAAGGCTTCTTGGCGATCGGTTAGAGCCCCAGTTCCTTCGCCACTCTCTCCAAGAACCTCCGCTCCACTCCCGTGCGGAACTTGTTGAACGCCGGCCGCAGGAACGGGCGAGCGGGCACCTGAACGACCACGACGCCGCTGCCCGTACCGCCCCGAGGTGCTTGCCCCGATTTTCGCAGCATCGCGAAGAGGAAGCGCCTCATCTTGGGCGTCATCGGGATGATCACGGGCGGACGTCCGAACTCCTGGATCTCAGCGACGTTGACGGCGCTGCCCCCGCTGCTCGAGCGGGCGCTCTTCAGGATGCCGATGAACGCCTCGTCGCCCTTGAGCAATACGGTGATGGAGTTACGCAGGTCGCCTTTGACGATCAGCGCCTTGCTCCCCCCACCGCCTTTGAATTTGCGCGTCGCGAGAGTCGATGCCGAGGGAGGCAGGATGGGCTCACCGCCGGGGGCTTGGTTGGTGAGCCCCTGGACGATCTCGTTCCGAAGCTGATGCGCCTCTTTGGCGACCGCCCTCGAGATCGCGCCTTTCAGCCGCGTGGGCGCCGCGCTCAGCATCGCTCGAGCGCGCGCCCAGTCTCCCGTGCGAGTGACCACTCAGTTCGGCTGCTTCGCTCGGAGGCGCGGGACGTGAGCGTCCAGCCAGTCGATCGCGACGTGGCTCGCCTCGTTGATGACCGCGCCCTTCCGGATCGAGTACGCCGACAGCATCAGCGCGTGTGTCGCGACATCCACGTCAGCCGGGCTGCAGCCGTAGTTGCGGAGCAGCTCTGCCAAGGCTCGAGGCGAAGGCATCTGACCGCTCCGCCAGAAGTGCAGCTCGAGGTTGGACCGATAGGCTTCAGCTTCCCAGCGCGCTCGAGCGGCCGAGTCGGTGAGGTAGCTGATCTCGAATGAGAGCCCCTCTCGGTCGTGCTGCGCGACGTGCTGGTGTTCGTGCACGCAGATGACGACCTGATTCCAGAGGTCGTAGTGTTCGCTCGGCACGCCCACCTCGAACGGCACGTAGATGTTCCGTGCGATGGTCGTGGTGTAATGCTGGAGGAATCGATCGCGGTCTTGGATCCCGAGCAGGTCCAGCACCTCGCCGACCAGCGTCATCTCTGGCGCTCGGTGCTTGTCGACGATGCGGGTGTCGTAGTGCGCCTGCATGTGCTTCCAGAACGCTCGGACCTCGCTCGGTTGGATGTCGCGCTTGAGCGCCCCGAGGAGCGGTAGGGCCCGCAGGAGGTTCACTGGTCACCTCCGGCGTCAGCAAGCCCATCCGCGGGGATGCACGTGTGTCCGACAACGTGGCCGTCCGCCGTCTCCTCGTCGACGTAGGAGCACGCGAACGGCATCCCGGACTGCCGACTCACTTGATCGCAATCCATCAGCTCGTAGTAGTAGCCGTCTGCGTCACAGAGCTCGGCGTGGTTGTTGGTGCAGCGGGTGGTGTTGGGCTGGCACTCGGGCGGGCGACAGCCCGCGACGATGACGGTCGCGATGAGGGGAAGCAATAGGGCGAGTTTCATGGGACTCCTGGGGCAAGCGCTCGATCGTGAAAGGACACGAGGAGCAGGTTTCTGCTGGGGCGAGGGCGATGAAGACCGAAGCCGATGGGACGGGCTTCGGTGACGTAGAGACCGGGAGGCGTGCGGATGGCCTGCACGAGCTGACCGTCGAGCGCGTACAACGCGCCGAGGCGATCTCCCGGACGGATGAGCGCGTCGCCTGTGGCTGCGTCCACGAGCCCGAGGCGCTCGAGGTTGCTGAAGTGGAAGACCAGGCCCATGCTCGAGCGCGGCGCGTTGCCCGACTGGGTCATGCGCTGCGCGTCGAACGCTTGGGTTTCGACCTGGCAGGGAACACGCACCGGCGGGTACTCGCGTCGAAACGGCTCAGCGACTCCGTCGCCGTCCGCGTCGATGAGGACCGGTTCGCGGAAGTCCGGGTCGTAGCCAGAGGTGAAGTCACCAGCACCATCCGGGTCTGCGGTCATGGCTGCTGTATCCAGGCGGAATAGCTCGGCCGCGAACCGGAAGATCAAGGACCCGCGACTCATGCGTGCCTCTGCAGGTACTCGAATGCTGCCGCTGCAAGCATCGGGGAATCCCGCAGGAATCCAATTCCGACGTTGCACTTGAAGCAGAGCAGACCGCGAATCCGACCCGTTGCATGACAGTGATCAACGGCCAGGTATCGGGTGCGTTGGGCCTTCGAGTCGTAGGCGGTCTCCGGCTTCCCACAGATCGCGCACAGCCCGCCCTGCTGCGCGAGCAGCGCATCATACTCCGCTTTGGTGATACCGTATGAGCGAAGGAGCTGGAGTTCTTTTACTCGGTCAGGGTTCTTTTCTCGCCACTTCAGCTGCGCCATTGCGACCTTGTCTGGATTGGCTTTGGCCCACTTGTAGAAGTACTCACGGCCACCGTTGAGGTATGAAGTTCGGCGTTTCTGCCGATATTTGTCAGGATCTTTTGTGATGCGGGCGGCGCGAGCCTTTCGTTTGCGTGCGGTAATGTGGTCTCGTCGCTCGGCGTACTTCTCTCGCGCTTCGCGTCGGAGCCGCTCCGCATTCCGCGCGCGGTAGCGCGCTCCCGACTCGCGGGAGCGTTGCTTCTGCTCTTCTGTCAGATCCGCCCAACGCTTCGGCACTACGCCGCGCCGAAGTGCGACGGCCTCATGTAGGGCGCTAGCAATGCGTCGATGTCGGGGTCTCCCGCCATGCCTTGGGCTGGTTCAGGGGCAGTTCCAAGTTTCCACGCCTGATCTCTGGTTCGTTCCTCGACCACTCGCCAGCGGCTTCGAGCCGAGAAGGCGTCGTCATCAGCGAGTGGCGCGACGTGCCTCAGCACCAGCAGCATCGTCGCTCGTCGAATTGGCAGTGGTGTGCGCCCTTCGGGCGTTCCATCCGGCTCCGTGTATCCCCAGAGTCCATCGGCGAGGACGTTGCCGTCTCCTCGCGGGAACACGCCCCAGCGCCGCGTGATGCGTGGACCGTCGAGTCCTGGGAGCACCGGCGCACCGACCACGACGAGGTACTCGGACGCCGTGGAGAGTTCCTCACCCCCAACGAAGAGGTGGTCGACGTGGATGGGAGGCACTGGTGGAACGATGGTGGGCGTGCTGCGACCGTCCATGCGCAGGACGAGCGCCCGCGGCTCAAACCACCAACCCGTGAGCTGATCGATGAGCGCGGACGCTTCCGAAATGAGGAGCGTAAGTCGCGCGTCGTCCGCGACGGTCACCGTCACGCCCTCAGCGCGCAAGTCGGCGACCGTCGCGTACACGTCAGCTGCGCTCGCGCTTCGAGCGGGTGTTCGTGTCCGCCTTGGGCGCCTCCTTCGAAGGGAGCTCGGCGGTGGTGACCGCGGGGCGAGCGGGGCTCACCTTGATCTCCGCCGACGCCTCCTGCTCGACCTTCGCGGCGTTGGCCTCGCTGGTCTCGAGCTCCTTCGCCTCCTGCTCGGTGCACACGTCGAAGGCGAGCTGGGAGTACTCGTCGCCGTGGACCTGCCGGACGCCCTTCAGGTACTTGCCGACAGCCTCTTCCACGCGGTACCATCCGCGGTCGTGCTGGAACTTGATGCCAGCGAAGGTGTAGCGGCGCAGCACGTGGCCACGCCGGGGATCGTAGGATTTCAATCGAACGAGAAGCGTCTGCATTTCAGCTCCCTGTTGAACTTTTCAACTTAGTGCGTGACGAAAACTGCAGATCCCTACAGCTGGATATTGATCGCTTTCGCGACGCCGCCCTCTTCGGCGTACTTGCAGTCGAAGCGGAGCGTCGCGACGATCTTCAGCACGCCCGCGGAGATGTCGCGGTCGGTCTCGATTCGGATCTGTCGCCAGATCCCGACGTGGATGTTCTTGGGGTTGCAGAGAAGCATGGCCGTCTGGTCGTTGGCGGGGCCCAGATCCTCCGGGAACAGCGGGATGGGCTGCACCGGAATACCGGAGTAGAGCACCGGCGAGTCGCCCTCGAGGAACTTGTCGCCCAGCGCCGTGGCGCGCTCCGCGAGCGTGTTCCTGTAGTCGAGGTCGGCGTCGACGCTCGTGAGGTAGCGCATCGCGCGCTTGTCTCGCAGGTACTCCGAAGGCAGCGTCTTCACCAGGTCTCGGAGCAGGTCCTTGGTGAGCGGCAGACCCGCGGCGTCCACCACGTGGCTCGTCGCCTGACGGAGCACGCCGTCGAGCATGGCGAGGAACGGATCGGCGGACGTGGTGTCGCCGTTGATGATCAGCTCCTCCATGTCGCGAGCGATGGCTTCGGTGATCATCTCCATGATCGTCTGCCGCAGCTCGCCGCGCTCGATGTTGTCCTCGAGTACTTCGTCGGAGAGTCGCACCTCACCCTTGAAGAGCTTCGCGTCGAGCTCGACGTTCGCGAAGCTGGGAGCGGAGCGGTCGGCCACAGCGAGCGGAGTTGCCTCCTGCCCAGGTCGGAGGATGCGGCTCCCGAACTTGATCTGACTGGTCTCCTGCTTCGGAGAGGCCATCGGGAAGACGGTGGCGAGCTGCATCAGCACGGACTGCTTGACCAGCAGCCGCATGAACTTCTTCGCCTGTTCGGGCTTGAGGACGCCACCACCAGTGGTGAGGTCAGCGAGGGCCAGGTCGGCCTTTTCGAGGATGCTGCGATTGTCGCGGTAACTCATAAAGGATCCTTGGGGAACTGACGGGCGAGTGGAGCTAGGGCGGCGCTCAGAGGTCGTGAAAGGAGACGGCCTTGTCGACGCTCTCGCGGCTGAAGGGCTTGTTGAGGTCGAGGGGCCAGCTGCTGGAGTCGCCGTCGGCCTTGCTGACGCTCTCGCCAGGTGCTGCGCTGTTCGGGAGCCCGAACTGCTTCTCGACCCGACCGAGTCGCTGCTGCTGGTCCTTCACGGTCTCGGTGAGCACTTGGATGGACTCAGCCAGCTTGGTGAGGTGGGTGTGCAGCTCGGCTTGGGGAGCTGCGGGTGCGGCCTGGGGGACAGCTTGCTTGAGCAGCGCGCCGAGCTCGCCCAGCATTCGCTTGGTCGCGGCCACGTCCTCGGCCAGTGACGAAGCGCCTGACGCGCCTTCAGTGGATGTGGGGGTAGCAGGCGTCCCGGGGGCCTGCGGCGCGCCAGCCGGGCTCTGAGGAGCCGCGGCGGCCAAGCGCTGCGTGGCGGACTCGAGCTCCTCGACGAGCGGGGCGAGCTCGGTCGGCTCGGTGTCGTTCGCACCGAGGCGCTCCACCAGGTTCGTCAGGTTCTCGAGCGCGGTGAGCGCGCTGGTCAGCGTCGGGTCGCCGTCAGCCTTCTTGGGCTTGGCGGGCTTGCCCTTGGGGTCGGTCTCTTCGGTGTCCTTGTCGTCTTCCTCATCGTCCATCGCGTCCTCCGCGGGTTGCGCATCGCGCTTCACGACGAGGAAGCGGTGCTTGTTTGCAGCTCGGTCGACGAGGGAGACCTCCTCGACCACCATGTCGATCAGCCGATGCACATAGGCGTCGTCGCTGTTGTCCTTCTGGCTCACGCGGCCTCCGTTTCCGTGGGGCTGGGGTCGGTCTGGCCGGGAGGGTCCTCATCTTCAGGAACCCGACGCGCCGAGCCCCCGATGCTGAATCCGGTCAGTTCGCCTGACTTCACGCGCTCCCAGAGCTCATCGGAGAGCACCCGCACGGCCAGCATCCAGGTGCCCTTCTTGACGGTGCTGTCGCCGAGTTCGAAGTCTTCGGGGGCGAGGTAGCTCTCGAGCACCTTCACCTGGTCGTTCACCCGCATGCGGTGCATGAGGCCCAGGCCCCCGAACTCCTCCATGAAGCGGTGGGCGGCGACGCGGATCTCTTCCGGCGAGTAGATGTCACCCTGCGCGTCGACCACCTCGGGTTCGAGGACGATGCCGAGCACGTAGCGTTCATCCGCTGGGTCGGCGTCCTTGATGAGCGCGGTGGTCTTCCCGAAGAGCGTCTGGTCGGTGGAGTCGAGGGTGTCGTCGACGTCGAGGTGATAGCACTTGGCGACTAGCTCGAACGCCTCCGCCTTGCGCACGGGGTAGTTCGCGCAGAACAGGCGAGTGGCCTTCTTCGTGCCGCCAAGCCCCGAGGCTTCCGTGACCTTGAGCCGGAACACGTGCCCCACCCGCTTGAACGCTGCGACGTTCTCGGGCGTCGGGTTCAGCACCGCGATGAACTTCCCCTGGACCTTGCTCAGCGCGGAAACGAACTGCTCGAGGTCGATGACGTTCGACTTGTCGTACCACTCGCCGGGATAGGGCGGGTCGATGAAGAAGAAGGTGTCCTTGCCGTCAAACTGCTTGAGCGTCTTCAGGTAGTCCTGGCGGAGAATGCGCACCTTCTGCAGGCGCTCGGCGCTCTTCAAGTACTTCTCAGGGTTGGTGGTCGCGCCGAGGTGTTGCTTGGCTGGGTGCGTCCCGTCGGGACGACAGTCACGCGCGTGGGTGCGCACGAAGACCAGCTTGTAGAAGCGCGACGTGTCGTCCTTCGGCTGCATGTCGCGAGCCTTCTGAAAGCTCGTCTCGCTGACCGTCCAGTCGAAGCGGTCGCGCAGCTCGCTCACGCGCTGAGCCGTCATGGCCTTCACCGAGCGGTGGAGGAACACCACGTCGTCGCTCGCGTCGGCGAGCACCTCGCGCTCGCTGGGCTCCTTCGCGTAGAGCACTGCGGCGGCGCCCGCGAACGGCTCGACGTAGGTCTTGTGAGCTGGAATCAGCGGCACGATGCGCTTGGCGTAGCGAAACGAGCCGCCGAAGGTCCCGAACGGCTGAGCCTTGGCGAGGGACGCCGCGTCTGATTCCGTGGGGGAGTGCTCGTCGACCTCGCCGTTCCAGTCGCTGAGCTCCACGTCGCCGTCGAGGGACTTCAGCTTTGGCTCGTAGTTCGCGACGAGTAGCTGGGTGAGCACCTTCGGTCCGCCGACGCCGCGCATCGCAGCGATGGTGCGAGGCGTCCGGATCTGCTTCGTCCAGAAGCCGGCCTGCTTGGCCATCTTCGGGAACTTGCCGCGGATCCCGTAGGTGATGAGGAACTTGCCCTTGAGCTCCTTCACCAGCTTGAAGAAGCGTTCCTCGTCGAAGTCCCCCTCGCCGACGTCGACGTTGTATCCGGGGTACGGTGGGTCGAGGAAGAAGACCGTGTCCCTGCTGTCGTACTTGCGACAGACCCGCTCGTAGTCGCCGCTGTAGACCTTCACCGACTTGATGCGGGGCCCGAACTGCTCGATGCGCTTGAGCGTGGTCGCCCCGACCCCTTCGCTCCCCGGGTTGAAGCTCTTCCCTCGAAGCTTTCCGTACGAAAAGTGCGTCAGGTACAGGAAGCGATGCAGGCGCTCCGCGTCCCCTTGAGGCTTCGCGTCGATGAGCTTCTTGAACGTGTCCCGGTTGCCGACCCAGGGGAGCTTCTTCAGCTGCGCGAAGCCCTGAGGGGAGAGCTTCTTCACGAGTGCGTAGGCTTCCGCGATCTCCGGGTCGCCGTCGTTGATCACCTCGACGGAGGACGGCTCCTTCGCGAACAGCACCGCGGCGGAGCCCGCGAAGGGCTCCACGTAAGACTTGTGCGGCGGCAGCATCGCCGCGAGGCGCTTGGCCAGGCGCTTCTTGCCGGCGGGAGAGCCCCAGATGGTCTTCTCGACAGGCTCCGCGTCCGCCAACACGCGCCGCGCCTTGGCGACGGCGGTGGCGAGGCGAGTTCCCTGGTTTGGTTTGGAGTGGGTGTCGTCGAGCATGCTCCGGTGGGGCAAAGCTCAATCGGAGGGAGAACGGGGACTTTCTGCTTGACCCTCAACCAATGTACGGACTTCAGCCTTGGAACATGGTGCAGCACAGCGGACTCAGCATCGGACAGGTCGCCAAGGCGGTCGGGATCGGCGTCGAGACGATCCGCTTCTATGAGCGGCAAGGGCTACTCAACCAGCCAGAGCGGAAACGGTCTGGGTATCGTCAGTACTCACCGGAGGCGGTTGCCCGCGTGCGCTTCATTCGCCGAGCGAAGGGGCTTGGGTTCACGCTGAAGGAGATCCGGGAGCTGCTCTCGCTGCGGGTGGACCCAGCCCGCACGTGTGCGGACGTGCGCAACTTCGCGCGCACGAAGATTGTGGAGATCCAAGAGCGGGTCGACGAGCTGGAACGTATCCAGCGTGCGCTTGAGCGGCTGGCGCGCAGCTGCCGCGGAAAGGGTCCACTGCAGGAGTGCCCGATCCTAGAAGCGCTCGAGAAGGAGGAACGACGTGATCCAGGTTGAATTTTTCTATGAGGAAACGTGTCCCAACGTTGTCGGGACTCGCACGAACCTCATACGGGCGTTCTCCAGCGCGGGACTCGTACCCCGATGGCGGGAGTATCGGCTGGGGGCTCCAGACGCGCCCCCCTACGCCCAAGGCTACGGTTCCCCAACGATTCTGGTGAATGGCCGCGATCTGGAAGCGCGCGAGCCAGACGAACATCCTGCTTGTCGGCTCTATGCGGAAGGTGGGATCCCAAGGGTCGAGCTCATCGAACGCGCCCTGTTGGCGGCCACGGGTGGGGATCGGCCTACGGAACCCAACACCTTGAGACGCGGCGGTTGGCGTGGAGCGGCAGGGGTGCTGCCCGGCGTTGGAATCGCCCTGCTACCCAAGGTGGCTTGTCCGCTTTGCTGGCCCGCGTACGCCGGGGTTCTGAGCACGTTGGGGCTGAGCTTCCTCATGGAGGACAGGTGGTTGCTTCCCATCAGTGCGCTCTTGATCCTGGCAGCAGTTGGCTCGCTCGCTTGGCGGGCGAAACGCCGACGTGGTTACCGGCCGTTCGCCATCGGTGCACTGGCCGCCGTTGTGATTCTAGTCTCGAAGTTCGTGCTCGACGCCCCCGTGCTCATGTACGCCGGGGTCGCGGCGCTCTTGGGAGCCGCGCTCTGGAATGTGTGGCCGATCCGCAACCGCGCGAGGGCTTGCGCCTCGTGCAGCCTACAGGAGTTGAAGCATGAACAAGCGAATCATTGAGGTCTTCAGTGCCGGCTGTCCGGTGTGTGAGGAGACCATCGAACTGGTGAATCGGATCGCGTGCCCGTCCTGCGAGATCGCGATCCTGGATATGCACATCCCACAGGTTGCCGAGCGGGCGAAGGCACTTGGCGTGAGGACGGTTCCGGCTGTGGCGGTCGACGGCAAACTGGCGGACTGCTGCAGTGACACGGGACCCATCGAAGCCGGGCTACGCGCGGCTGGTGTGGGGGCCCACGGACCTAGGTGATAGATATGGTTGCCGTGCGGCACAAACCGTGGAAAGGCGGGAACCCAACGCCAAGATCCTCCAAGCGTTCGCCACTGATTCCCCCACGGAACTCCCCACGGTCATCCTTGGTGCCGAGCGCCGATCGTGTCACCTCAGCAAGCCGCACCTGGCCCTTCTCGGTGTTGACGTACAGCTCGGGCAACCCGGACTCGCGCTGGATCCGCTCGCGCACCCACGGCATCGCCAGCTTCACGTCTTCCGGCTGGTCAAGGCGCTCGAGAGCGTCGAACCGCTGCAGCGCTCGCCCGACGGAGAAGGTCTGGCCGTGCAAGAATCTACAAGTATCCGTGGTGTTTTCGTCAAGTACGCTTTCCAGTCGGTACCGCTCAATGCCCGCTTCCGCGTAGCTGCTCATCTGCGCGAAGGAGCGACCGTGACCGACGAAGCTAGCGGCGATGATCTCCCAGTAGTAGGGCGCGCGTTTGATGAGCGAGTGCTGCGCCGCGCGCTCTAGATCTTGAGCGATGTCACTTCGACCGAGGCCAGCTTCGAGTCCGCGTGCGACGACCCCCTTTGCGACATTCCCGAAGTCGTCGACGCGTCGCCCGTACTCATCACGTACGAAGTGCACCTGGCTCTTCACGATGTGGCGAGCGATGCGGCGGTCGAGTGAGTTGAGGTCTCCAGCGGTGGCGAGTCCCCGACGTCGAGCGTCGCTTCGAGCAGCTTGGACGACCTCCTCGGAACGCTCGCCTAGCGGGGCTTGGATTCGGTCAGGGATGATCGCTGTAGCGCGCTTCGCTGCGACTAGTGCACGAGACACGAGCTTGCTGCGTTCGGTGGGGGAGGTGCTGGCCCAGTCGACGTCGAGCACGGCAACCGCTTCGCGCACAGCGTTCACGTCGGACGTCCCCACCGCGCGCCGAAGCTCGCTCGCCAACACCGCTACGGCGCGGTCGAATCCTCGCGGATTGGAGAGGTCGAGCCGCTTCTGAACCGGCGCAAACCCTTTGAGGAGGTCGTCCGCTGCCTCAATTGCCGAGCCCACGAGCCGAAGACGATCATCGAAAGCGGATGTTTCGCACACCGGCGTGCTCCTCCAGCTCGATCTGACCCTTGCGCACATGGATGCGCACTCGGCAATAGGTGCACGTCAGCGCGCGCGAGAACGACAGCTCCGACTCTTCGATGACGAGCTCATCGTCGCCAACGAGCGCGGGAGTCACAAACCCGCAGCGGGGACAGCACACGTGGTAGCCCACAAGCATCCTTGGGTTGTTCTGCGGGACGCGCCGCACGTCGCCGCGCTCGAGCTTGCAGGGACGCTTGCTCGTGACGTTCACCCGCACGACGCACTCCGGATCACCAACGGGCTCCGGCTTCGTGCCCTGACTTCGAGTCCTTCGCTCGTGGGGGTGAGGAGCACCTGGTGCGAGCCCGAGCAGCGATCGCAAAGTGCGAACACCAAGAGTCCATTGCGCCAAAGCGTGATCGCTTCGTCGAGCGGGCTTGGCCGCTTGCACATGCGGCACGTGATCACTTCGCGCTCGGCGTCGAGCTGGGCTTGCTGCACCCAAGCGCGCTGAAGCACATCCGGGCTCATCCCTCACCCCCAAACCAGGCTTGCCACTCGGCCTGCGGAACTCGGAAGGTGTCTGCCTCGGGCTCCGTTCGAGCCTCCGTCAGCCGTTCGCTTGCGAGCTGCTTCTCTTCCGTGCGGAGTTGCTCGCGAAGTCCGACCAGGAACCGCGCGTCCTTCATCAGTGCGAGTCGCTGCGCAGCAGGCTTCGGAGCGTTCTCCAGGTCGACGACCTGAGTCTGAAGCCCGGCTAGGGTGAGCGTGATGGGGCGCTTCGTCCAGTCGTCGCCCAGGCGCCGGAACTCAGTGTTGAAGATGTCGCCGGCGAGCTGGCGGGCTTCCTCAGGGGTGAGAACGCCGACCCGAACCAAGCGCTCAACCATCTCCGCTTTGCGCCCAGGGTCGCGAGTGTCGACCGTCTGCGAGCGGAACTTCCAGAAGCGGATCCCCATGTCCGCCAGGAGCTGGCGGTTCATCAAGAAGTCGAACTCGGCGCGCTCCGGCTGGAACACTTGGTCCTCGGCAAAGTGCAGCGCCGACTCAGCGGTAGCGCGGTTTATCTCCTTGCTTTCCCCGCGGAGCAGCTTCGGGAGACGGAACGCGCTGCCGACCTTGTCGATGTTGCGCTCGTCGTAGGCTGAGAACAGCGCGTCCTGTTGCTGCGCGCTGGTGAGCGGATGGAGCTCGATCTTTGCGCGAGCACCGTCACCCGTGCCGGGCCCGTCTGCCTCCAAGATGAGCATCCTATGGAATGCTCCCTTGCCCTTGAGGTTCTCCTCGACGAAGCGCTCGATCCGCGGAACTGCCGCGTCATTCAGCCGACCGCCGGAAACCAACAGCGCGAGCGGCGGTACCGACTTGTTCTCGAAGTAGAGGTAGTTGACCTCCTCCATCTCCCGCGAGCCGAGCACGCTGAGCAGGTTCCCGATCCAGCGAGGCACTCCGTACGGAGATCGAGGCGATGGGATGGCGAAGTGGAGTAGCTCGGTTGCCGGTCCATCCTGGCCCTGACTCTCGGCGAACGCTTCGGCGCTGGCGACGATCTGCCCGGTCCTTCGCGATACGACGCGTGGATCACCGAACGTCTTGAAGAAGACCTGGTTCGTGCCCTGCACCTGAATGAAGCGACGCAAGCGACGCCTCGCGGGGACCGTGTCGTAGCTCACCGGGGAGACGCGGATGCGCTCGCGGACCTCGACCGCTTCCCATTCGAGTGGGAGCAAGCGCACCGAGTACGACGGCACGTAGACCAGGCGTGCGATGTCGCCCTTGGCGTTGCGCAGCACCTCCCAGTAGGCGTTGCCGGTGGTCTCGAGGTCTTGGCGGGTGCGCCGTCGCAGGTTCACGAACGAGTGATCGAAGCAACAGCTCTCGAAGAACGTCTCGAGGCGCGCCTTCTCGAGTCGGGCGAGCCGCTTGAGCTCTTCGAAGGCCTTGTCGACTTCCTCGGGGGAGGGTTGAAGCGGAGTCGTTGAAGGCAGCGTTCCATTGTCCTGAAAAGAGGTGCGCTCGAGCACCAAGACGTCCGTGACCTTGTCCCGTGCGTCCTCCGACTCGAAGTCGATCACCGGCTCGAAGCGGTAGCCGAAGCCGTCGATGTTGGTGGCGTAGGCGTCGACGTTCTGGCGCAGCGAGTTCGAGTGTTCTGCGAGGAGACACAAGGTGGAAGGGTCGTATGGCGGGACGAGCGCGCCGGCGGCGACGAAGGCTTGAGCGGTGTCTTCGCCGCCAGGACGACTGATCGCGTCCTGCACGTTCCCGCTCACGACCACCGCTTTCAGCAGCGTCTGGATGCGTTCGTCGCTGCTCGTGACGAGGGAAGTGGCGCTCAATGTCAGCTCGCGTCCAAAAAAGGAGCGAGGCGACCACCGCGCCGTGTCGCGGGATCAGTCGTGTCCCGTCGATCAAGTCTGCTGGGGTGCGCCTCTGCGAGGGCAAAGGCTGCGAAACTGCAGAACCGGGACGACGGGACCCGCGCTGGGCTCGATTGGTCCCCAGCGGGGATTGCGAACGGATGCGGAGCCAGCTAGGGCTTGGGGATGAGCAAACCGGTGTCGAGTGATCGCATCGAACCTGAACCTGCTCCAGCGTCCGCCGCCAAGAGCTCGCGGCGCTGCCGCAGGGCGTCGGGCGATCTGGAGCGCACCAAAGCAGCAACGCGGGCGGCGCTGCTCAAGGCTGCGGGAGAGCTGTTCTCCGAGCAGGGGATCGACGTGCCGAGTCTGGACGCTATCTGCGATCGGGCCGGCTTCACCCGCGGCGCCTTCTACGTGCACTTCACCGATCGGGACGAACTCGTGCGGGCTGTCTGCGCCGAATACCAGTCGAACCTGCTGCAGCAGATCAGCGTGTACGACGATTCCCCCGAAGCGCTGCCTAACCTGCTCCGCCGCCTCCTGGGGGCGGAGACCAACGTCCCACTTCACCAGTTCCTGCACGCAGTGGAGCGCTGCCCAGAGCTTGCGACCAGCTTTCGGGAGACGCTTCAAGAGGCAGTGGACATCACCCGGGATGCAACGCGCTTCTCGCAGGCGTTCTCCACCGTCCGTGGCGACGTCGACCCGGAGGCGCTGAGTCAGGTGCTCGTCGCTCTCAGCATGGGCATGCAGGCGATGCGCGAGGCGGGGGCGCCGGTTGACTCGGAGCGTGCTGCTCGCCTGTTCAACGGGCTTTGGCGGCGCTAGGAAGCACCCACTCCCACGGTTCTATCGGTTTCGGTGCTCGTTCCAGAATCTCTCGACGTAGGGAAGGCCATTCGCATCGCACTACTCCCGTATCCAGCGAGATGGCAACGATGCGCCGGTCCTTTACGTGCGGAAGCACTTCTTCACCAACGCACGGCCCTGATACTGCCGAGCGCGGTAGTCTGTGGAGCGCTCGATCCCGCACCACTCCTGCGCACTGCAGCTGGCAGAAGTTCACGAGCTTCTCTCTGGCAAACGCCAGTGGCCTGAGTTGGGAATACTTGTCGTGCGGGGAACCGGGGAAGAGCATCCACAGGAGTAACTCGTCGGGAGCGAAAGCTGACGTCTTGGTGAGTGCTCCGGCAGGCGAGGCGACGATGTCTACGGCGGGCCACCACGTTCCCCCTTGAGCGACCGGTTCGCGACACGTCAGTGGTGATGATGCATCGACCAACCGCTTTCCCAGTACTCTGAGCGACGGCCATCCAGGACCACACAGCACTGAACCGGTCCAAGTCTTCACGCCAGCTGAGGTCGCCCGGCCTATCGTGCTCATAAGTCTGGTGAGGTCAGTGCCAGCCTTTCCTCCGCTCCTCCCCGAACGGAACGCAACCTCTAGGTGAGCAATCGGCGGAAGGCCTTCGTTGAGAAGACGAGCACCTCCGTACCATCCGTCCGCGTTCTTCAGGTCGATCACGATGTCGAACTCATGCCAGCTCCGCCTTCCCTGCTTGTGCGGGTAGAATCCGGTTCCTATACGGAAATTGGGTGGCAGGCAGGATCCCAGGAACTCTCGAACGGCGCCCTCCACGATCGACTTGTAGATGTCACCACCTTGAACTCGGAGTTCTTCCGCCTTCCGAATCGCTCTGTCGACCTCTGAGAGCTCGGCACAGACCAGGCGGATCGGTGCTTCCTCATGCTCATGCGCTGGGCATGTGTGCATTCCGCTAGGGACGAGAGGAGCGTCAGACCCGTGGTCCCAGCTCCAGCACCGCGATTCGCCGATCGACTTGGTTTCCACAATGACAGCATACATGTCTGTGAGCGGGCCGAGTTACCCAATCACCCTGACCCCAACGTCCACGCTCCGCGCCTTCGGCGCTCCGCGCTCCTTCTGGCACGCCAAGGCCACCGCCCAGAACTTGTCAGCGTGACCCTTGCTGGTGCGCTCAGCGTCGAAGCTCACCTTGCCGGACGGAAGTACGCGGCGCTTGATCGCGTGGATCTGACCCACCAGCTCACGGCGCCGCGGAAGATGCACGTCTTGGCGCTGGAGCAAGATCTTGAAGTCCGTCGCCCAGCGCTCCTTCGATTCGTTGGTGAAGGCCTCGGCGGCCACCTGGGGGAAGTCCCGGGCCAGGTTCTCGGCGAGGTTCATGCCGATGCCGCTGCGGTCGATGGAGAGTCGAGCGACGGGCAGCGCAGACAGCAAGCGACGAAGCTCGGCCTCCTGCTCCGCGAACGGGACGCCATCGAACGTGCGGAGCATCACGCAGCGGTAAACGTCGCCGACCTGGTCGAACACCGCGAGCTCGGAGCGGTCGCGCGTTCGCCCCACGTCAAACCCCGCGACGATGCGGCCACGCACCTCGGGAACGTCCGTCGGATCATCGTAGACGCGCAGCGAGTCGTGAGTGCACGGGATGATGAGCTCGTAGGGCATCCACGAGAAGCTCTCGTCGACAAAGCAGCACTCCAGCTCCTGCTGGAAGTCCTCGAGCGGCAGCGAGTCGAACTGCTCGACGATGGTGGGACGGCCGAAGACAGCGACGCGTTCTTCCGTAGGGAGATGCGGTGCGATCTTCGCCGCCTCGGCGACGTCCTTGCAGAAGAAGCGGCTCAGCCACCAAGGCACGAGCTGCCGCGTGTGGTGCGGGTACTTGCGGAGCTCCTCCGTCGCGATCTCCCAGAAGATCCCGCGCCTCCCAAGCGGCGTGCTGCAGCCCGTTAGCTGTCCCTTCGAGCGCAGGATGAGCGCGGTCGAGCCCGTGTAGACTTCGCGGTCGCCAGAATAGTGCGCCAACTCATCGAGCAGAACGTCTCCCCGTTTCCCCCGAGGAGGCTTTGACGGCACCGACAGGATGCGCGAGATGCGCTTGGTGGGTCCGTTACTCTCGAACGCAAGCTCGGTCTTCGCGTCGGTGACCAGCTTCTTCTGGTACGCGCGCGGCATCTCCTCGAACACCTGGCGGGCGATCAAGATCTTCTCGATCGCGTCGGCCTGGTTGTAGGAAACGAATACCGTCGTGTGCCCTTCCCGCAGGTGGCAACGAGCCAGCGCCTCAAGCGCGAACACGAAGCTGTAGCCGACCTGGCGGCTCTTGGTGATCCAGCGAAAGCGCGAGCGATTCTTGAGGAACGCCGTCTGGAACGGCTCGAGCACCAGCGGCGCGCTGTCGAAGCTCATCACGCCGCTGACGAAGCCCCACTCCGTCGAGAGCCACTCGCTGAGGTCCGACTCGCTCTGCTTGATGACGCCTAGCACGCGCCTTGCCTCGCGGAACAGCCGGTCTGAACTGCCGGAAAACTTGCCTTTCCGGCCACAAGACGCCTGGATGTGACGAAGGAGCCCCGATGACGACCTACGGCTACGCCCCCAAACCGCCCAAGACCCTGACCGACCAGGAGCAGCGCGCGCTCTTGAAGACCACGGCCGAGCACCGGCGTGGGCGGCGAGACCACGTCCTCTTCAGCCTCGCCCTTGGCACCGGCCTGCGAGAGCACGAGCTCATCGCGCTCAACTTGGGTGACGTCTTCGACGACAGCGGGCGGCCGCGCCGTCGCTTCCCGCTGCGCGTCTTCAAGCGCAGTGCCTCGGAGCCAGCGACGCAGGAGGTCGTGCTTTCGGACAACGTGCGCGACAAGCTCCACAAGTTCCGCAACTGGAAGAAGCGCAGAGGCGAGAGCGTCGAGCCCGACGCGCCGCTGTTCGTCAGCCGCCTTGGGCGCCGGCTGTCGTTGCGCCAAGTCCGGCACGCTTTCAGCGTGTGGCAGGAGCGGGCGGGCTTCGAACGGCACCTGAGCTTTCACTCGCTGCGGCACTCGGCGTGTAGCAACATCTACCGCCGCACGAAGGACATCCGACTCACTCAACGCTTCGCTCGCCACAAGTCGATCTTGAC
Organism: Polyangiaceae bacterium; assembly: GCA_050183255.1. Classification (GTDB taxonomy): domain Bacteria; phylum Myxococcota_A; class Polyangia; order Polyangiales; family Polyangiaceae; genus JAHBVY01. The sequence goes on from JBFXBK010000037.1 coordinate 33,595, forward strand.
GACCTCGGTTTACGCACACCCTTCGGACGAAGAATTATTCCGTGCGGTAATGGAGCTGCCCTGCTGAGGCCGTAAACCGAACGAGACCCGAACAAGAGGCGAACATTTGACCCCTTCGGGTCACGGGGGCGGTGTTCGGTGAATGTTCGGTTTTGAGGGGGTTGTTGTTCGGTTCCTTGAGGAAAGCTGGTTGGTTGCGCGTTTTCCGAACGGCCCTGCGTTCGGATTCCGAAATTTGGTCTGCTCGGAATCGCCACCAGGCACCGTTTCGGGTGGCGGCCTCGCGCCCGAAACCGGACCCTCCCCCCCCGGGCCCCGGAGCAAAGCGGCCATTGAACCCCGGGTTTTTATGCTGTTCTGGGTCGTTTTTCGCGGAGTCTTGCGTCGTGGTCAGGCCCCAATGGCCGCTATGGGATGGAAGCGGCCGTTGCTGGGGCGCGGAGTTACCGAACAAGACACGATCATAAACCGAACTCCGTTTCTCAACGGGGCGCGCGCAAAATCTCGTCGGGGGGTCATTCGTTCATCCCTGGGTCCTATGCTGAGGACTGCGAGCGTGGGCAGTCAGTTGGCCCTCGGGAAACGGGCACGACTCAAGGCTGGCAACACGGGAACCCGAGGAACGAATGGCTCCTCGTCCTCGTCCTCGTCCTCATCCGGCTCGTCGTCGTGTTCCGTGGGCAGCGGCTCCGTGTCCTCCTCATCGCCTTCGTCGTCGTTGCTTGCGGTGTCCCCGTCCGCCTCTACGAGCCGCTTTCGACATGGAACATTCCCGCTGAGCTCGTCGTCCACCTCATCCTGCCGTTGCAGCGCTTGCTTATGCTTGAGCTGAAGCTGCTCGAGCGTCAGCGTGGTGTGCACCTCTTGCCGTGAATCTGCGCCGCCCTCGAGGAACTCCTTCAAGCGCATGATGGTGTTGAAGTCGGACACGCTATCAACACGAACGCGCCCTTCCTTCAGTGCCTCTCGGAACTGGTCGATGTACGTGTCGATGATCGCCAGCACACCGGACTTGTTTGTCGCGAGCTTCGTGGCCCGCTTCTCAATCAGCTTGTCCTCCGCCCGCACTGCCAGCCGCATGGCTGCTTCACCGCGGCGTCTACGGCAACGGTGCCGCTTGGAGTAGTCCGCGATGACACTCAGCGCGACCCCGTACTTATCGGCTAGCTGTCGGTAGGTCGGGTACCGAATCTCGGGTTCCCGCCCCTCGCGCTCGATCAACTCGCCGTAGACAAGGAGGTGATCCAACTCATCGTAACGAATGCGCGGTGGGTCCGCCTTACGAGGACGCCCGCCTTTCCTGCCCTTCGGGTTGGGTTCTGTCGCTGCAATCGGAGTCATTGGTTCCGCATGAAGAATGGACGGCCAGCCAGCGGTGGAATGTTGCGCTGGCTGGCCTTCGCTGTGTGCCAAGCGATTCCGGTAGGGCAAAGCGCCGGAGCGGTCAGACTGGAGACACGGAATCGACCAGCTCCGTCACTTTTTTTAGCGCGCGGCTTCGTTGACGCTTCAGGCGCTCGTAGATCCGGTGGACCTCCGCAGGGTCATCTTCCACCCCGACCATCTCCGCCTCCTCCTCGGCCATCTCCCTCAGCCGTCGGTGAAAGAGCGATGTGGCCAGGGTCTCCGCAGCTTCTTGAGACATCCCGTTACGCCGAGCGAGGCGCACCAGCTCCAGGAACTGGAACTCCAGCGAGTGTAGGACGTTGCGCCGCTCCTCGCGCTTGGTCTCCAGGTCGAGCAGGTGTGCGGCGTCCAGATCCCGATGCGCATGCGCCTGCTCGCGCTCTGCCCGCAGCTCCGCGAAGACCCGACGGCGAGTGGTCTGGCTGAGCCGCATCGCCACCCGATCTCGACACTCGTGATCCTTCAGGCTCCGCAGGGCCTCGAAGAAGCTCACCACGACGAGCTGGTCGAGCTCGGCTTCGTCCACCGAGTCGCAGATCAACCGATGTCGCAGGTGACTGAGCGCGGGGTAGTACCCGACCATGAGCAGGTTGGCCCAGAGGTGTTCACGAGTCTTGCGATACTCCGCGAGCAGCGCCTGGCTCAAGGCTTCGCGCTGCGGGTACGTGTGCTTGCGGTCGTCCTTCAGCGTCTCGAGCACGGCAGCAGCGTCCGTATATTTCGCAAGCGTCGGGTGCCTCGTGCGACCGCCTTCGAACACCCGCTGAGGTGTGCGGAGCGCGTCCGAGCGCACGCTGTCGATCAGGCGGCGAAACGACTCGCTCATTGGCGCGCCTCCCACCACTCGCTGACCAGATCGAGGAAGTCGGGCAGCTGCATGGTCACGAACGGCTGCTCGCCGTCGTCCTTGCAGATGGCGATGGGCCAACGCCCGGGCGGACAGGCTTCTGCTGCTTGGCGAAGCGCAGCCCGCGGGTTGGTCTGCTTGTGTCGCTTCACCTCAGGCCAGAAACAGGGCATGTCGATGTCGGCGACCTCAGCCCCTGACCGGGATTGGATCCCGCGCCGAATCGTGGCATCCGGCATTGCCTCACGGAATAGGTCAACTACGGCTCGCTCGTAGCGGATTCCCTTCGAACGCGCAGGTGCACCTCGTTGAGTCACGAGTGCACCTCGCGCTCGCGACGATGAAGCTGGACTAGCTTGGCCGCGACGTAGTGCAGCGCGTCCAGCACCTCCTCATAGGCCTCGTTTGGGTAGTCCCGACCGTCTTCGACACGCCATGGGCCATACACCGAGCGCCCTTGCTCAAGGCGACCGAGCAGCGAGTCAGCGATCTGTCGCTCGTCCGCGACCAGACCCATCACCCGTCGCCCGGCCTCAGCGCGCTTGTTCATGGCGCGCGCGACCTCGAGCATCTGCCGCGCCTGGGTCAGGCACGAGAGACCCGGGTGGGGAGGACAACCCGACCACGCAGCCAGGCTCTTGCGAGACAGCGACACCACTTCGCCCTGCGCAAGCAACGGCCACGCGATCGACGCGACGTCTACGCGGTGCTCCTGAATGTGCGGCACCTCGAGACCCGCACGTCGGAACGCGCGCTCGAGCACGGCCCACGTCGCGTTGATCTGGTGACCCGCGATCATCGCGCCGCGCACTCGCCAGCTCAGCTCCGACAGCGCGTGCGCCAACGGGACGGAGCCATCGCGCGGTTCGAAGTCAGCCGCGTCGCACTGCGACTCGACACGCACCGTGTACTCGTCGAGCACCTTGAGCGTCGTGGGGTTGCAGCAGATCACGGCCAGCTCGCAGATCCCAAGCTGCAGTAGGTCATGCTCGTCGAGCTTCACCTCGATGAACGCCAGCACGCGCTCGTTGAGCTGTTGCTTGCCGGGCAAGCGACGTGGGGGACACGCCGCTGCGAGGTTCGTGGGTGCTTCGATAGCCAACATCACGCCACCTCCCGCTTTGCCCACACGCGCGGCGTGTGCGTCTTCTTCGCGCAGCTCTCGAGCTCGGCCTTGAGCAGCGTCAGCTGGGGACGACCGATGTGCTTGCTCGTCTCCTTCAGCAGCCGGTCGAGCGCCTTCTTGTCGACGCTCCCGAGTGACGCGGTGAGTTCCTCGGGGGAACGCCCGGTCGCGTCGCTCAGCACCTGGACGGTGCGCTCGAGCGGGTAGTCGAGGCTCGCTGCGTTGAAGAGCCGGTAGCGAGTGCC
>JBFXBK010000038.1:0-37192 GCA_050183255.1 Polyangiaceae bacterium
CGAGGCAGGCTGTGCAGCCCCCGCTGCAGATCGAGCCCATGGAAGGGGCTGGGGTGAGCAGACCATAGTAGTAGGTGTTCGGAGCAGGATTGTCGTCCTGACGCAGCGCCTGGATGCTGTCGAGCAGGTTCCCCCAGCCGCTGGATGCGGTGACGTTGCCGCCGTAGTTGACGCTTTCTCTGACGTTCAACTCGATGTCGGCGATGGGGAACATCGCCTTGAGCTGACCTCGGTAGGCTTCGATGCGATCGGAGCTGGTGTCCGGCGTGTAGCCATTGATGGTCACCGGTACCAGGGTCACCTTGAAGGCTCCGTGAACTTCGCTGGCGCCGAAGCTCGTGTCCCCATCCGTGGGGTAACGAGAGCCAGACTGCGTGCCCGCGTGTTGACTCTGGTCGAGCTCGAACAGCGCGACGCTGAACTTGGCGCTGGCAGTCAAGAGGTTGCCTGGTACCTGGAAGTTGATGGAGCTCGAGAGGTCACCCGCGTTGGAGTCGCCGCCGGGAGTGAATATTTGCGAGCCCTGCTCCACACCATCGATGTAGAGCTTGGCCTCCACGGCGCGCTGCTCCCACTCGGGCTCTTTCTGCACGTAGACTCGCAACAGCGCGTCCCGGCCAGCGACCACCGGCGCGTTCAGGTTGTCGGTGAGCGACTGACCCTCGCGCATCAGCTTGACCTTGACGGATTGCCAAGCGGAAATCTCGAGCAAGTCGAGGCCAGCCACCGGTTGGGGTTCGGGCTCGGGGGGGTTAGGTGAGCCGCCGCTGCCGGCACTGCCCGTGGTGCCGCCGGTGCTGCTCGGCGGCGAGTCTGTGCCGGCGCCTCCGCCGTTGCCGCCGTTGCCCGGTGGGGTCGCCCCGCTGCCACCATCACCGCTGGGCCAGCCGCTGCTCGAGCCGCCTTGACCGTCACAGGCCGCCAAACACGCTTGTTCATCGCCCGTCGAGCACACGCAGCGCTCCCAGCAGGAAGGCGCGGCGTGGCAGCTCTGAGGCGCGCCATTGGTGGCGTACCCGCCCCCACCCGATGCGTCGCAGCCAGCGAGTGACAGGATGCAGGCCAGAGCCACAAAACCGAGGGATAGCTTCCGCGAACGCATGGGGGGACCTCCTGGACGCAGCACGGCTCACAGCGTCGCGCCGTGGGGCGTGCGCGAGCCGGAACCGTCTACTTCAGCGGACGTTGGTGGAGTGTGCGACGCCTTTCCTCGGGGGAACGAGCGTCGCCGGGTGCGCAATAGGAGTAGCTGTCAGCTTTTGGCGGCGCAAACCGCACCCGCACTTTTCTGCAGTGGCTCTCGCCTGCTGGAAAAGCCGCGAGCAGACTGCAATTCCCCGCGGGCATTGCATCCTGCGCCGAGAAGAAACGACCACGAATCGCTCCGCTCCCCGCGGCGCGGCCAAACTCCAGACGCCCACCAAAGGATCGTTTGGCGAACGCGCGCCTGCAGCAACTTGGCTGAAACCTGCGCGCCGCGCGCGCCCACTGGGCTCACGAGCGCTTTTCTCTGGCGGAAAAGTTCAGTGCTTGCGGCTGGCCAGTCGCTCGCTCATCAACCAGCTGAAGGCACAGATGCTGTGCTGCGGATTGACGCCCATGTTGGTGGGGAACGCAGACGAGTCGAACACGTAGAGCCCGGGCGCGTCGTGCACCTGAGCATTTAGGTCCACCACGCTGGAGTATTTCGAAAGCCCCATCTTCGCCGTGCCGAACAAGTGCGCTGCGATGCAGTGGAAGAGCCGTGGATCATTGGGCAGGCTGAAGAGCTTCTCCGCAGCGTCTGCCGAGTCGATGCGGTCAGGCAGGCCATGGATCCCCGGCAGCACTTCCTTGGCGCCCGCGGCGAACATCATGCGGATCAGGCGTTGCACGCCGAGCTTCAGGATCTCGATGTCGCTATCCAGCATGTCGTACTGGATCCTGGTGCCGCCGAAGAAGTTGCGATGCACGCTGCCGAGCGCCTGAGCCCGAACCTGCACGCCCCAAATCGCGAGGTGGTTGAAACTCTCGAGCTCGCGCATCAGCTCTGGCCCCACGCCGGGCAGGCGCGCCGCTGCAAACTCGAGAGGCATCGCGACGCTCTCGAACTTCATCCGCTCGTGCCAGAAGTGCGTGGTCTCGAAGCCTTGGGTCGCGCCGAAGCTGAGCTTTACGGGGTTAGCGAACACACCGACCACGCCCGTGCCCGGGTGACACTGCAGCCGCTCTCCCACCAGCTGGCTGGCGCGCCCGAAGCCGTTGGCTTGGAGGAGCTGAGGCGTCTGGATGGCGCTGGCGCACAGCACGACGGCGCGCCGGGCGTGGAAGCTAAAACGGGGCCCTTTTTCTCTGGTCACGGGGTCCAAGAAGCGGCCCCTCACCCCCGAAACCCGCCCGGACTTGCTCAAGATCGTTTCCGCGCGACACTGCGCGTACAGGCGTGCCCCTCGCTCGAGCGCCCGGGGCACGTACGACACGTCCATGCTCTGCTTGCGCGCGGTAGGGCAACCTTGGTTGCAGTGCGCCGAGCCCTGGCAGTCCTTCACGTTGCGTCGGATGCGGTTACCGCGTGCCCCGATGCCTTCTACCCCGAGCTGCATCAGCTGATTGTTGACGCCAAACACCGCGTCCGGAGCCGTGCCCACGCTGAGCTCGCGGTCCAGCTGATCGAACACATCGGTCAGCTGCCGGTAGCTGAAGCTCCGGTCGAGGCCGTGCTCTGCCGCCCACAGGTCATAGATCGGCTCAGGCAGCCGGTGGATGATCGCGCCGTTGACCACCGTGGTTCCGCCCACGGCGCGGCCCTGGAGCACTGGCGTGAAGGCGCGCCCCTCTGCCACCTGAAAGCCCATGTCCCGCCAGAGGTGCTTGAACGAGCTGTAGGCGTCGGAGCGGAGCTTATCCGTGGGGATATGTCCGCCTTCCTCGATCAGGATCACGTCGAGGCCCGCGTCCGTCAACACGCGCGCTGCCGTCGCTCCCGCGGCGCCGCTACCCACGATGACCACGTCCGCGCTGTCCTCCACCGACGCCTGGCCCTGGACGTCTTTCAGCGAAACGATGCCGCGCTTTGCGGGCCCTGCTGCGCGGTTCACGGCTTTGCTCCGCGGCGCGCCCAGTCGGGGTCCGTGCTGTCCCGCGGCTCGATATCCAGCCGAGCCTGGATGCGAGGCAGCCCACCGTAACCCAGGCAGCCGATGGTCTTGAACAGGAGCGGCATCTCCCGGATCAAGTAGACGTCGCTCGACCGCATCACATCGAGCACCCGATATTGCTCAGCTGCGGTGAGCGAGTGAAAGCTCTTGAAGCGTCCGAGCACGACCAGCGGTGCCCAGGTGATGGCCCAGGTGCACGCCCGCATTCCCAGACAGAACTGAGCTGGCGCGTGGCTCAGCAAGTCCTCGATGAAGCCATCCATCGGGACGTCTGCGGCGCCCTCTGGCAGCACCCGACTCTGCCCCGAAGGGATCACACAGTTGAAGATGGAGCGCAGCCAGCGCTTCTCGAACTCGAAAAAGCCCACGCGTTCGCCTTAGCCAAGCGCTCAGGCGAGAGCAACGTCGAAGCGGTCCACCCATCAGCTGGCGCTGCCGGTCAACTGCGCCTGTTTGCTTCAGGTGGCTACTGAGCGGGGCAAGCGCTGCTTGGCGCGCCGTAGCCGAAGGCCATGAAGTTGATGGGATGGCCGCCGTTGAAGGAGCCGCTGGGGAGCGTCGTCCAGGTGATGCCGTCGGTGGAGCGGTAGAACTCCTGCTTGTCGTACCAGATCTGCCAGCCACCGCGGACCCCCACGAAGGTGCCCTCGGGGCTCACGGCGACGGCGCCAATCTGGATGTTCTGCGACAGGTCGGTCGTGGTCCAGCTCGCGCCGTCGCTCGAGGTGTGTGCCTTGCCCTGACTGAAGGCGATGAACCGCGCGCCGTCCCACAACACCGTCGAGGTGACGTTGGCGCCCATGTCTTGGGCGATGAACGTCTTGCCGCCGTCGGTCGAGTGACACACGCTGGTCTCGCCCATCACCACGATTGCGCCAGCGCCGTACGCTACGCCGCGTACGTTGGCGCCGCATTCCCCCGGGAGTGTATCCGGGTGGAACCAACTCTGGCCGGCGTCGGGGGAGAGCACGATGTCTTGCTCGCCGCCGTCCCCACCGACCACCACGAAGAGCCCGTTGCCATGCGCAGCGTAGCCGATGGTGCGGGCGTTCCAGACGCTGAGCATCGGGTCCGCGGTGTCTTCCCACTGCACGCCGGTATCTGACGAACGCATCGGCACGTGTGCACCCGCCATCAGCGTGCCACTTCCATAAGCGAGCATCGCGAACGTCTTACCGGTGAGCGTCGGCGTCCAAGTCACGCCGTCTTTGCTCGTGCGAATGCTCCCGGGGTAACCCCAGCCAAACGTGGTGACGAAGGTTCCAGGTTCGTCGGCAGCACTTGGTACATAGACCAAGCCGCGACCCGCGGTGGACTGGTGGTCGCACTCGATGTCGTTTGCGTCTCCGCTCCAGCACGTGTGCTGATCGTCGTCCGAACGGTCGGCGGTCCAGGTCTGTCCGTCGTCACAGCTGATGAGCGTGCGCCCCAGGTGGCCCTGAGCCACGAACAACGGAACGCTGCCGCTCGGTTGCCCGCCGCCGCTGCCTCCAGCGCCGGCAGTGCCCCCGCTGCCACCAGAGCTGGTGTTGCCGGTGTTTCCGCTGCCACCACTGCCACCGCTCGTGCCCGCACTGCCCCCGTTGCCCGAGTTGCCAGAAGCTCCGGCGCTCCCCCCGTTTGCAACGCCACCCGCTCCGGCGTCGCCCGCGCTGCCCCCGCTACCGCCGTCGCTTCCGCTGTCTCCACAACCGCTGACGACCAGACCGAGCAGCAGGCAGCCGAGGAGGTAGCTGTTCGAAAAACCGTAGGGGAAGCGCACGCGGGGAGTTTGGGTCATGGAAAAAGCCTCCAAGCTCGCGAGTCTAACCGCACGGGATATGAGTCGGGCTCGCTTGCCGAGAGGGCTGCCTTTCCAGCATGAAACTTAGCTACTCGAGGCGCGGTCTCATGCCGGCAGCAGCGAGGCGCAACTCGGATCGGAGCTGCTGACACGTTCAGCGGTCACGGGCTGTGGGGAGCTGTCTGTCTGGGTGCGCGTAACAAGAGCCACGCGTTCGCGAGTCTGTACGCGGGGAGGGAGTCGGGTGGTCACGCCAGTCAGTGTCAGCGTGGAGAATGTCTGCGGCGCGTTGCCGCGAGGCAGCTACGAGCAGCCTGGTGCGTTTGTGAGCGAAAGCACTCGAGCTAGCGTGCTAGGGTTCTGCTCATGAGGGACGGAGGGCGAGGGGGCGCCCAGGGCTTCACGGCGCCTGGCTCGCTTCGCGGACCTGCGGAGGCGAGCTCCCGGGCGCGGATTCGTGTGCAACCGGTGGAAGCTGGGCTGTGCAATGGGCTGCCGTTACGTGGCGTCTACGCCAATCTCGGCACGCTGTTCGGTTCCCGAGGGCAACAACAGATCCTGGAACAGCTGCCGGAAGAGCTCGCGGAAGGGCTCGCCTACGGCCGCATCGTCGCTGGCGGGTGGTACCCGATCGGTTGGCTTTCGGCGCTCCACGAAGGCGCCCAGGAGCTGAGCGGCAGTGGGCGCGAGCTGGCTCGCAAGCTCGGCTACATGGGGTCCAAGTCTTATTTCCGCGGGGTACACAAGGTGTTCATCTCCTTCATGGACCCAGGGTTCGTGATCGGGAAGACACCGATCATCTTCCGCAAGTACTACGACACGGGGGAGGCAGTCGTCGTGGGAACGAACCGGGGCAACTGCGTCCTGCGCTTCAGCGGCTGCACGGGTTTCGACGCGAACCTGTGGCAGGGGCTGATCGGCGCGTGTGAGGCGGTGCTCGAGCTCTCGGGTGCGAAGAACATCCGGTTGCGCGCGGTGTCTGGCGGTGGGGACGCCGACGCTGACGCCGAGGTGTCCGCCTACTGGACCTGACGGCTGCCCTCAGAGCTGCGGCTCTCCGCCGATCAGCACTTGGCGCACCGGGTTGTAGCCAAAGGTGTAGCCGAGGTACCGATAGTCTGGCGCGTCGACGAGCTGGACGTCGCAGCGCTTGCCGACTTCGATCGTGCCGAGGGCGTCGCCGAGGCCAACCGCACACGCCGCATTGCGAGTCGCCGCGACGATCGCTTCGGCCACGCTCAAACCCTGGGTGCGCGCAGCCAGGGCAATCATCAGTGGCATCGAGGGCGTTGGGCTCGAGCCGGGGTTGAAGTCCGTGGCGAGGGCCACCGGCACGCCGGCGTCGACCAGCGCCCGGCCGGGAGCGTGGGTGTCGAGCCGCAAGTGAAACGCGACGCCGGGCAGTAGCACGCAAATCGGCGGATCTTCACTGCGCGAGAGGCGCGCGATGTCCTCGGGCGTCGCGACCTCCAGGTGATCCACGCTCGTGGCGCCAAGCTCCACACCCAGGCGTGTACCGCCGCTCGAAGTGAACTGCTCCGTGTGGAGCTTCAGGCCGACGCCGAGCGAGCGCGCGAGCTCGAGGATGTGTCGCGTTTCCGCGAGGCTAAAGGCCTCGTCTTCGCAGAACACATCCACGAAGTCCACGAGCCCTTCCGCTGCCGCCTGGCGCAAGGTCTGGTCGACGAGCGCGAGGTACACTTCGCGCTGCTCGCGGTGCTCCGGCGGCACGACGTGGGCGCCGAGATAGGTGCTGGTGATGCCCTGGGGCCCCTCGGCAGCGAGTTCGCGGTGGAGCCCGAGCATCTCGAGCTCGCCTTCGTGGTCGAGGCGGTAACCCGTCTTGGCTTCGACGTGCACCGTGCCCTGCTGGAGCATGCGCCGGAGCCACAGCCGGGCGTGGCTCTTCAACTCCTCCCGCGTTGCCGCACGGGTATGCGCCATGGTGCTGCGGATCCCCCCGCCGCGCTTCAGGATCTCGAGGTAGCTCGCCCCTGACATGCGCTGCTCCCACTCGGCGGCGCGATTGCCCGCGAACAAGAGGTGGGTGTGGCAGTCGACGAAACCCGGTAAAATCAGCGCGTTCTGCGCGTCGACGACCGCTGCGTCAGGAAAGCGCGCTTTGAGTTCTGCGCTCGGCGCAAGCGCCTGAATGATGCCGCCGCGCACGGCGAGCCCAGCGTCCTCGAGCGCTCCGAGCTCAGCTTGAGCCTCGCCTCGGGCTGCGTGGACACCCCCCGGCTCGCCTGCATTGGAGCGAGCGTGCTCTGCGGCGCTGGCGCACGTGATGAGCTGGCGTGCGCCGAGGATCAGGCAATCGGGCGAGCTGCTCACGGCAGCTTCATGCCCTTCTGCTTCGCGGTCTCCTGGGCGATCTCATAGCCAGCGACCGCATGGCGCGCGACGCCGATGCCGGGGTCGACGGTCAGCACCCGGTTCAGGCGCTCGGCGCGCTCGGGAGTGCCGTCAGCGACGATCACCATGCCGGCGTGCAGTGAGTTGCCAATGCCCACGCCGCCGCCGTGATGAAAGCTCACCCAAGAGGCGCCCGACGCGGTGTTGAGTGCGAAGTTCAGGAGCGCCCAGTCGGCGATCGTGTCCGAGCCGTCCTTCATGGCTTCGGTTTCGCGGTCTGGTGACGCGACGGAGCCGCAGTCCAAGTGATCGCGCCCAATCACGATGGGCGCCTCGAGCTTGCCATCAGCCACCAGGCGGTTCATCGCTTCGCCAAACTGGGCTCGCTCTCCGTAACCGAGCCAGCATATCCGCGTGGGAAGTCCCAGGAAGGGAATGCGCTCTCCGGCCAGCTTGACCCAGCGGGCCAGGCCCTGATTGTCGGGGAACAGCCGCAGGAGTTCCTGGTCGAGCACGTGGATGTCCTGCGGGTTCCCGCTCAGCGCCGCCCAGCGGAACGGCCCCATGCCCTGACAGAACAGCTCACGGATGTATGCCGGGACAAAGCCTGGATACAGGTACTGGCCCGAAGCGTCGCGCACGCTTAGTCCCGCCGCCTCGGCCTGGGCGCGCAAATTGTTTCCGTAGTCGAACGCGATTGCACCGCGACGCTGCATCTCGAGGATCGCCTCGACGTGCTTCGCGATGCTGGTGAGCGAGCGCCGGTGGTACTCCGCCAGATCGTTGCCGCGCAGCTCGTCGAGCTCAGCCAGATCGCCCTCCGGGATGTAGGCGCCGAGATCATGAGCAGACGTTTGGTCGGTGATGATGTCAGGGATGGCGCCCTGCTTGACCATTTCCGGGAGGATCGTCGCAGCGTTACCGACGAGACCGATGCTCAGGCCTTTTTTGGCTTGTTTTGCCTCCTCAGCCCAGCGTAGAGCCTCCCCGAGGTCGCTCGTCATGCGGTCGCAGTAGCCTTCGTCGACCTTGCGCTTCACGCGGTCTCCGCGCACCTCGATGTTGATCACCACGCCCTCGTTCATGGTGACCGCCAAGGGCTGGGCGCCGCTCATCCCGCCGAGCCCAGCGGTGACCACCAGCTTGCCCGCCAGGGTCGACACGCCGTAGTGCTTCTCTGCCAGCGCCAGCAGCGTTTGATACGTGCCCTGCAGGATCCCCTGGGTGCCGATGTAGATCCACGAACCGGCCGTCATTTGGCCGTACATGGTCAAGCCCTGGCGATCGAGCTGATCGAAATGTGACTGTGTGGCCCAGCGCGGGACGATGTTGCTGTTCGCGATGAGCACCCGGGGCGCATGTTCGTGGGTCTTTGCGACGTACACCGCGGCTCCCGACTGCACACACAGCGTCTCGTCGGGCTCGAGTTCCTGCAGCGCCTTCTGGATCTTGTGATACTCGCGCCAGTTGCGTGCCGCGCGCCCGCTGCCGCCGTAGACCACGAGACTCTCCCAGTCGATGGCGTTCTGGGGGTCGAGGTTGTTCATCAGCATACGGCGCGCCGCCTCGGCGTCCCAGCTCTTCGCCGTACGCTGCGAACCGCGAGGCGCGCGGATCGGCTCCGAGGGCTTCTGCGACAAGTGCATCGGCCGCCCGTAGCGCGCGAGCTCCGGTCCAAAGTCGTCGGTACACTGATAGCGGGCTCGTTGGGCGGCGATGATCTCTTCGTCGGTCATGGGGCTGTCCTGGTGGCGGGTTGCGGCGCGACCTTAGCCAGAGCACCCTGCCGTTTTCAAACTCCGCAGCGCCGGTTGGGTTTGGGGGGGAGGTCAAGCGTTCGGGCGGAGTGACGTTCCTTGGGTGACTCCAGGAGATTGCCGCGGCGCGGCTAGTGAGGCGAATCTGCGATTCGCTGAACCGATCAACCGGGGTTTCCTCGTCTCAAGACTAGCCCGAAGGCGCAAAACTCGTGCGCCCACCCCCGCAGGGGGCGGGCGAGTTTTGCTGCGAACTACGGAGACAGGACAAGATTCACCGGACGCATGTGGAACCAAATTTCCGCGGGTTTCTGCTAGCCTAGCTCAGCGAATGGCTGACAAAGCGAAGCCTCCTGCCGGTGACGGCTCCGTGCCGCGTCCACCGCGCCCGGATGAATCCGACGACACCAGTCTCCTCGAGCCCCTGGAGGTCGAGCCGGACCAGGCTCGACCGCCCAAGTCGGTTCGGCCTCCGCCGCCGCCTCGCAAGGCGTCCGGTACCATGGCCGCGGTTCGTCCGCCGCCTCCGCCGCCCCGCGGGCCCCGCGCGCCAGCGTCGGTTCGGCCTCCGCCGCCTCCCCGACGCTCCGATGACGAATCTCCACGCGGAAAAGACGCTGGCAGCGATCCGCGTGCTTCGAGCAACCCCACGGAGGCCAAACGAAGCAGCGACCCCCGCGCTTCCGGGGCCGCCCCGGAGCCGCCGCGCGGAAGCGATCCTAGGGCTGCGGCTCCGGAGCGCACCAGCGACCCTGGCAAGCGCACCAGCGACCCTGGCAAGCACACCAGCGATCCCAGAGCTTCGCCGCGGCCCCCCGAACCAAAGGCGTCGGATTCAGGCGTCAAGGATCGCGCCAGCGCAGCGTCCGGCACGCTGCTAGGTGTAGCTGCCCCCACACACCCCTTTGCTCCGGGTGTAGCCAAGGTCAGCCGAGCCAGTGATCCAGGGCGACCGTCTCCCGCGCCCGGTCCGAGCGGCACAGCGAAGACGCTGCTCTCGGGCACCCCCGGAGAAGCTCCCGCGATCGCAAAGGGCGATCGAGCTTCGACCGCGGACGCGACCCAGGCCGCTGATCCACTTGCCGCGTGGAAACGTCGTATGGGGCAAGAGGCCAAGCGCCTGGAGGAGCTGATCCGTGACGAGCGAGACGCGCGGCGTCGCGGACGACTCCACTACGAGGTCGCGAGGCTCTACGAGTACCCGATCGCAGATCTGAAGCAGGCCGAACACCACTATCGGTCCGCCGTCGATTTGGCTCCGGAGCTCACCGCGGCGCTGGCTGGTGCGCGGCGCCTGTTGATCGCCCTCGGCAAGCACAAGGAGGCGCTGCCCCTGTTCGACGCTGAGGCGAAGGTCACTGCGTCCACGGAGCGCAAAGTCCAGATCTGGTACGAGAAGGGCAGGCTCTACGAGGACCAGCTCAAATTGCGCTCGGAAGCTCGCGCGGCCTACCAACGCGCCCTTGAGCTCGACAAACAGAACACCACCGTGTTGCGCGCGCTCGAACGCCTGGCGGCGCTGGAGGGCGACTGGCAAGGCTTGGACAAGGCGCTCGAGCAACTGTCGCTGGCGTTTGCCAGTGACTCGAAGGCTCGCGCCGCCACCCTCGAAGCTCGCGCGCGTCTCCTGGACGCGCACCGAGATCAATCCGGGGAGAGCATCGAACTCTACAGCGAGGCGCTCGAAGCGGAGCCGCGCTCCGCCTCCGCACTGGTGGCGTTGAAGCGCTTGCTGCACCGTCAGGGGCGCTGGCGCGAGCTCACAGCCGCCCTCGGGCGCGAAGCCCAGACATCCACCGACCCTCGCGTTCGCGCCATGGCGTGGTACCGCGCGGCATCGCTCGAGCGCGATCGGTTGGCTGACGCAGACAAGGCCATCGCCGACCTCGAACGCGCGAGTCACGAGTCGCCCGACGACGTGATGATCCTCGAGCAGCTCGCGAAGGCGTACGACCTCGCTGGTAAGCACGCCGAACGCGTCGCGGTGCTCGAGCGCTTGGTGAAGCACACCAAAGACAGCGCGAGCCGCGTGCTGCTACTGCATCGGCTCGGGCAACTCGTCGCTGAGCGCATCAACGACGATGCCGCGGCTCAGGTTTGGTATAAGCGCGCCCTCGACGAAGACGCGACGCACGCGCCAACCCTCGCCGCGTTGGGTTCCTCCTACACTCGCCGCAAGGAGTGGGAGGCACTGATCGCCATGCACCTCGCTGAGGCCGAGGCGACGAAGGACGCCGCGCGGAAAGCCCAGGCGCATGCTCGGGTGGCTGATGTCTTCGAGGTGCAGCGCTCGAACCACGCCGAGGCAGAGAAGCACTATGGACGCGCCCTGTCGTTGGACCCGAAGCACCCTGGCGCTTTCAAGGCGCTCACTCGGCTCTTCGCGCAATCCAAAAAGCACCGCGAGCTGCTCGAACTCTACGAACGCGGGGTAGAGACCACTGACGATGCGGACACCAAGATCGAGTACCTGTTCCGTATCGGGCGGTTGCACGAGGATGAACTCGAGTCGCCGGGGCACGCGGTAGCGACCTACAAGCGCATCCTGGACATAGACGGTAAGCACCTCGGCGCGATCCACGCCTGGCAGCGCGCCGCCGAGCGCGCAGGCCGCTGGAAGGAGCTGGTTAGCGGTCTGGAGGCCGAGGCGGAGCGCACCACGGACAAGTCGCAGGTCGTGCCGCTCCTGCACCGAGCCGGTGAGGTGATGGAACACCACGTGCGAGACGACGAGGCCGCGCTCGAGCGTTACCGCAAGGTACTGGAGAAGGATCGCAGGTTCCTACCGAACCTGGCAAGCCTGGGACGGGTGTACTTTCGCCTCGGGCGCTGGGAAGACCTAGTCAAGACGTACGAGCTCGAGCTGACCATCTTGCCCAAGGGGACCGAATCGGCAGCGCTCCTGCACAAGATCGGTGAGATCACTGAGGAGCGCATCGGAAGCGAGACCGGGGCTATCAAGTACTACCGTCAGGCGATCGAACACGATGCGTTCTACACCCCGGCGCTCCAGGCGCTCGGGCGCAAATACGCCGAGCGCGGCGAGTGGTCGGAGTACGTCAAGTTGCTCGAGCTGGAACTGACGGCGTGCAAGGAGGACGAACCCAAAGCGCGCATCGCGCTCGCCGTTGGCGAAGTGCACGAGAACCGCCTGGGTCAACCGGACCGAGCGCTCGCTGCCTACGAGACAGCGATCACGGCCGCGCCCGACTTCAGACCCGCACTCGACGGTCGCGTGCGTATCCTCGCGGCACAGAAGCAGCACAAGCGTCTGGTCGATGAACTCGAACGTCAAGCCGCCGAGTCTCGAGATCCGTTACTGGCGGTTGGCGCTCTGACCGCTGCCGGAGAGATCCTGCGCGACGACCTGAACGAGCCGATTCGAGCCGTAAAATGCTTCGAAGGCGCACTTGAGCGGGATCCCTCGCACCTGCCCGCGTTGCTCTCATTGTGCGGCCTCTACGAGAAGCTCGGCACCTGGGACCGCCTCGGCGTCACCTACGCAACGCTGTCGCGCGTGCTCAGTCACCCGGGCGCGCGCGTCGCGGCGCTGCGCGACCTCGCGCGCCTCCAAGCCGCGAAACAGAGTGGCGGAGACCCCAAGCACACGTTCATCTCCATCTTGCACGTCGACCCCAAGGACCCCTTGGCGCTCTCGGCGCTGGAGTTTGCGGCGCTGGAAGATGGTGATCAGTCGCTCTTGACCCAGGTGGATGCCCGTTTGGGGGCGGCCCTCGACGATCCCGGCTTGTCGTCAGCTCACCGCACCCGCCTCGGCGAGTGTCTCGAGCAGGCGGGCGATCAAGCGGCGCTGTCCACCTATCGTACCGCTCTCGAGGCTGACCCCGACAATTACCGTGCAGCAAAGGGCTTCGCGCGGCTCGCGGAAAAGGCTGGGGAGCGGGCGCTACTGCGTGAGGCAGCGGAGTACGAGCTGAACGTCTCCCGCGATCTGGACCGCGGCTCTGACTTGCTGGTGCTCGCCGCGAAGGCGGAGCGCGAGCGGGGCGACCTCGACGCAGCAGCCAAGGATCTCCTCCAGGCGTTGGAAGTTCACCCCGACCACGCGGGTGCTGCGGAGGGGCTCATCGAGACGCTGCTGCTGCAGGACAAGGTTGATGAGCTGTACGATGCGCTGCTTCACGCAGCCAACTCCGCCAGGCTTCAGGCGCGCCACGCCGCGCTCTGGAACGCCATCGCGGACTTGCTCGCGGAACAGAAGCAGGACCTACCGGCGGCGCTGGCGGCGCTCAACCGCGTCTTGGGCGACGAACCCGACAGCCCGGCAACTTTGGTGAAGCTCGCTGAGCTGTACGCCCGAGACGGCCAGTGGGCTGAGACCGTCGACCGGCTAACTCGTGCGATTCAGATGAAGCCCGACGACAAGCTGCTGAGCCGCGCCCAATTGCTGCACGCCCAGGTGCTGTCGGAGCACCTGGGGGACGATCAGCGTGCACTTGGCAGCGTGCTGGCCGTGATCGACCGCGAGCCGGAGAGCCGCGAGGCGCTGCAGTGCCTGATCGGCATTCAGCGTCGCCGCCGCGATCTGGACGCGGCGTATTCGAGCGCCAAGCAGCTGATCATGGTCTCGGGGACCAAAGCGGAGCGAGCTGAGTCCTATCAACTCCTCGCGGATCTGGAGGCCGAACGTGGGCACCCGGAGGCAGCGGCGCGTGCGTTGGCAGACGCCGTGGCGCTGGTCGGCATGAGCGCGGTGCCAGATCTGGAACGTCACGCGCAGGCGCTTCATGGCCCCGCAAAGAACCAGGTGCTCGAGCGGGAAGCGGAGGCGCTCATCCAATACGCCGCGAACCATCAGCTCAGTTCCGAGGATCGCGTGGCGCTCGAGCTCAAGGTGGCGGACGTGCTCGATGAGGGCCTCGGCCAGCGCGATCGCGCTCTGGCCGGGCTCCAGAAGGCCGCGGCTGCGTTCCCCGATGACCGCGGCTTGCGCCACGCGCTGGCGCGTCGGCTGCGTTCCGCGGGGCATCACGCCCAGGCGGCAGACGAACTGCGCAAGCTCTTGACGGTCGATGTGGATGGAGCTGAGTTTTGGCGCGAGCTGGCGGAGACGCTCGGGTCGATGGGACGGGCGCGGGAGCGCAACCTGGCGCTCGCTCCGCTCGTCGTGCTTGGAGCCGCAAACGATCTCGAGCGCGCGACGCTCGATGCGAATCCTCCACGGCCTGCGAGCGCGATCGCTGGCGGTTTCGATTCGGTGGCGTATCGTGGCGTCGACGCGGGCGCTGGGGGTGCCCGAGGTGTCGAGCTGCTCTGGCTGGTCAGCGAAGGGTTGGGCAAGGTGTACACCCCGGAACTCGAGCGTTACGGCTTGAGTTCGCGGGATCGCTTGAGCGCGCGTTCTGGAGACCCGCTGCGCATGCTCGCAGATCGCGTGGCTCGCGTGTTCGGCGTCGAGAACTTTGACCTCTACGTGCACCGTGCCCACGCGGGTTCCGTTGAGGTGGAGTTTGGCGACCCGCCAGCGCTCCTGGTGCCCGCGCACGTCACGACGTTGGCGGAGAGCCAGCAGGTGTTCCTGTTCGCTCGAGCGATGGCGAGCATTCGCCGCGGCGTTCACGCTGTGGAGAAGCTCATGCCCCGACACATCGAAGAGCTGCTGAACGCGACCACGCGGGCTTTTGTACCGGGCTATGGAGGTGCCGACGCCGAGCTCGACAATCTCTCACGACGCATCGCCAAGGCCATTTCCCGGCGGACTCGCAAGGCGCTCGAGGAGAGCGCGCCGCTCTACTCTGGGGAACCGGTGACTCACGTCGAAGAGTGGTGTCGTCGGCTGCGTTTGAGTTCTGCGCGCGCCGCGTTGGTCGTCGCCGACGACTTGCCGGGTACCATCAATCTATTGCGGCGCACGGAGGGCGATCTCGCCGGCCTGCGGGGCGCCGCGCTGGCGCAGGGCATGGCGCTGATCGACGACTTGATGCGTTTCTGGGTGAGCGAGTCCGCCTTCACCTTGCGGCGGCACATCGGCATGACTTGAGGAAGGGCAGGGGAGCCGGCGGCGTAGAGCGTTTGGTGGCTCCACGTCTGCCGAACCGCATCGCCGTGGTCTCCTGGCGCTCGGCCTGGGTTTGCGCGTGGGTCCTGATCGGGTGCGGGAGCCAGGCCGCCGGGCAACTGGCGGCCGAGACCGCCGGAGCGCTGATTGACGGCGCGACCAAGGGGAGCTCTCAACCAAACCCGGAGTTCCGTGCGGAAGGACCCTATTGCGCGCTCTGGAAGGGTGCGGACCGCGCTTGCCCGGTGCTGCCGGACTGCTCCAGGCTGGCCTCTTCGCGGCGGCTGTCGACCAACGCGTGCGTTCGCAACGATCGAGTGATGCCGGTGACGTCGTGCATAGGCGACCGCTGGAACCAGTATCAGCCGCGGGTGTGTCAGAGCGGCGAGTTTCCTGGTTGCGCTGGGCTCGTGGGAGAGTCTTGCTGGGAGTACGACGAGGTCGTGTGCACCGAGCGGGGCGGAAACAAGCGACTCCTCGAGTGTTGCGTCGGCGCCCGACCGGACTGCGTCACGAATACGTATTCGTTGGTGTCACCCCGAAGCTCCTCTCCCCCCAAAGAAGACGGGGAGGCGCTTCCGGACGGATCTACAGGGGGCAGCGAAGAGGTGGATGCGGGGAGCGACGCTGGCGGTGATTAGTTGCCGCTGCCGCCGGCACCCGCGCACGGATTCACCAGCGGTTGGCTCGGGATGAGACCACCGAACTTGCCGGGATAGCCCGTGAGCTGGATGCCGATGCTCACCGCGTCGCAGATCGCGCCAGGGCCGCCCGTGCCCTTGGTTGCGCGAATATCCGCGCTGTTTTGCAGCAGGTTTTGCACCAAGCCGTACTCGAGGCTGTTGGGGCAGATGTTGATGTAAACCAGCGTGTCCAGCACATCCTGCCCGGCCCAACGGCCCGCGAGGATCACGTTGCTCATTGAGGTCCCATCGGCGCTGATCTGACCCGTGAGCGTCGCGTCGGTCAGCTTGAGGAACACCTGACCGTCGCTGGTCTGGAACGGAAACGCGGAGCGATCTGGCAAGCGCATCACCAAGGTTCGCCCTGCAATGTACGCGTTGTCGTTGCCGATGATCGGCGAGTTCACGTCGCCGTTGTTGAAGGCTGCGTCAGGCACGTAGAAACTATCGGTACCGTCCCAGTTCGGCAGCCCCGGATCCGTGCTGCCCTCCGGAATTGCGTAGGCAGTCTCAGCCATCCAGACCTGAACCGACGGGTCGTCATCCTGGCCGTTCCAGCCGTCGACGTGTACCACGATGGCTGACTGACCCTCGTTTTGGTTGCTCTGCGCGGACTGCTGAATCGTGACGTCGGCGGCCTTCAAAAGCGGGATCACGGTTGCGCCGAAGGCATTGTCGACGCCGGCGTTACCGTCTCTCGCGGGTCCACTTGCATTTTCCGCGAGGCATTCGACGGCGTTGTCGGGTGGCTCGGTGCACAGCCCGTCCAGATCGTACCCAATGTCTTTCCATGCGGGATCGGGCTGATCGATGATGATGTCCTTGAGCACCCAGATCGAGGTGGGCGCACCGCTTCCAGAGTCCTGCACGCTCGGGCGCGCCGGCGGTTGACGAGACCCGCACCCCGCGCTGCCAGCCGAGCCAGCGACCCCGCCGCCTCCGCCGGTGCCACCCATCGCACCGGTCGCGCCCGTCGCGCCGGTTGCGCCGGTCGCGCCGCTGCCCGCGCTGCCCGCAGTTCCTCCGCTCCCACTGCTGCCCGCTGCGCCAGAAGCCCCAGCCGTGTTCCCGGAGAAGTAGCCATCGAGGTCCTTACCCACTACCGAACAACCGAGCAGACCGAGGATTGCGCTGAGGGCTCCAACACGGGGCCAAAGGCGGGACTGTAGGTAAGGCCGGTGCATCGATCGGCGAACTCCAAGCATCGAGAGAGGAAAGTCGACGTGCCGCTGACGCGAGCGTCGTTCGTGGATCATCCCTCAACTTGGCCGCATCGCAAAGCCGACGCGCATTGCCGAGCGGGAATGCACGACTCCTGGCCGGGGCTTTTGGCGAGACCAACCGATTGCTTGGTGGTGAAGCGCCAAGTCCAAGGCAGGCTCACCCATCGCACCTGCGACCACGTTGGCGTGCATAAGCCGCCAGGGTTTGTCCAGGTTCTGGGGGCGAGATGCTCGCGACGCGCCGCGGCGGACCTGCAAGATGTTGCGCCCTTTTCCTGACGAGAACGCCATACGGAAGCGCCCTTGAACACCGCGGACGCATGTGAAGAAGGCGGATTCACGTTCGAGTTACATGCTATCGTTTACGCTGTCCCGGGCGGTTCTCGGGCTGTGATCGACGACTCGCTGGTGGGGCGCAAGTCGAGCGGGATCGGGGAACCGGGCACGAGACAGAATGAGTCACAAGGCAGTTTCCGTGTCCGAAGCTTCGCACCCTCGTTACAGCCCGGATCGAGAACGACTCGATGGGCGCTACGAGTTGTTCGAGGAGATCGCCATCGGCGGCATGGCGACGGTCCAGCTCGGGCGGCTACTGGGACCAGCCGGGTTCACCAAGCCCGTCGCCATCAAGCGCGTCCACCGCCATCTGGTGGGAGAGCCTGAGTTCATCGAGATGTTTCTCGATGAGGCGCGGCTGGCTGCGCGCGTACGACACCCGAACGTGGTGCCAACGCTTGACGTCGTGCAACGCGGCGAAGAAGTGTGCTTGGTGCTCGACTACGTCGAGGGCGAAGCGTTCAGCAAGCTGTTGAAGTTCGCCCGCAAGACGGGGATCGAGGTCAAACCTGAACTCGTGGCGGCGGTGATGATCGGCGCCCTGTACGGTTTGCACGCCGCCCACGACGCGAAGGACGAGAACGGAGATCTGCTGGGAATCGTGCATCGAGACGTCTCGCCCCAAAATATCATGTTGGGCGTAGACGGCATCCCTCGCGTGCTCGACTTCGGTGTTGCGAAGGGTTCCGGGAGGATCCAGGCGACGCGAGACGGGCAGCTCAAGGGCAAGGTTCGCTACATGGCCCCTGAGCAGGCGCGCGGCGAAGAGATCTCTGCCCGCACCGACATCTACGCCGCCGGTGTGGTGCTGTACGAGGCGCTCACGGGCCTCAAGATCATCGACGGGGAAAACGAGATCGCCCAGCTCAACCAAGTGCTCGAAACGCCCGCGCCGAACCCAAGCGATTTGGACCCAGCCTTCGCGCCTTTCGATCCCAT
The DNA here is from genome assembly GCA_050183255.1 of Polyangiaceae bacterium. Taxonomy (GTDB): domain Bacteria; phylum Myxococcota_A; class Polyangia; order Polyangiales; family Polyangiaceae; genus JAHBVY01. The sequence goes on from JBFXBK010000038.1 coordinate 18,233, forward strand.
CGTCGCCAAAGCCTTGGCCAAGGATGCAGCGGATCGCTTCGAGAGCGCTCGCGACATGGCGGTCGCCCTCGAGCACGCGGTGCGCCCGATGTCCAACTACGAGGTCGGAGAGTGGGTGAAGCGGGTCGCTGCCACACCGCTGGCCGATCGCGCGGCGAAGATGCGGCGGATGGAGCAGTGCGCGGCGGGCGAGGTGACCAGCATCACGGGTACGGTGATGACCGCTGGCATGCTCAACCCCCCGAGTGTGCCCACCATTGCCGCCGGGGTGTTGGATGCTGCGCCGCCGGAGCGCGAGGAGCGCAAGCGTGGGGTGCTCTGGGTTGCTGGGGGGGTGCTGCTGTTCTGCTTGCTGGGTACGGGACTCGTGATCTCGCGGCTTGGCTCGGCAGATCCAGTTGCCAGCTCAGATCCACTAGCGGCGACTGGCAAAGCGCAGCGGGCCTCTGGCGTGGAGCCATCTGCGGCGCCTGAGGTTGCCGAGAGTGCTATCCCTGCGGAAACGGAGGTGGCGCCAGATGTGGCTCCCAGCGACGCCCCGGATATCGATCAGCTTGCCGCCGCGAAGGAAGCGGAGGAGCCAAAGGGCGCCGCACCGGCGGCCGCCAAGCGCGCTCCCGCGGCTACCGCGAAACCCGCGAAGACGGAACCGGCGCCCACCAGCAAGCCCGAGCCGAAGCCCGCCGCAAAGCCAGCGGTCGACTGCAGCTCGCCGGTGTGGGTTGATTCCAAGGGGATCAAACACGTCAAAACGGAATGTCTGAAGTGAATCGCCCAAGATTGCTCCGCCCGCCCGCCCCCCGGATCCTTTCCCTAGCCGCCGCGGCAACCTGCTGGCTCAGCGCCGGTTTCGCATCCGCGGCCGACGACGCTCCGAATCAGCAGCAATGCGCTGACAGTTACGTGAAGGCGCAGACCCAGCGCCGCGACGGGGACTTGATGGGCGCGCGCGAGCAGCTGCTGGTTTGCGCCAGCCAGACCTGCTTGGCCGCGGTGCAGAAAGACTGTGCGCAGTGGTTGACCGAGGTCGAGTCCAGCTTGCCGACTGTCGTGTTCGAGATCGAAGGCGCCGACGTAAAGGACGTGCACGCGGAGGTCGACGGAGTGCCCGTTGACGAGGACGCGCACGCCGGTCGTGCGGTGAGCCTCAATCCTGGCAAGCACACCTTCAAGTTCACGTTTCCCGACGGCATCACGAAAGAGCAAGACGTTACGTTGCTCGAGGGTCAGAAGAACAAAGCCGTGAAGGCCAGTGGCGTGAACCAGGGCGCTGACGATGGCACGGGTGGCGACACGGCGGAGCCGGAGCCGGACGTCCCCAGCGACTCTGGACCCGGTGCGCTGCCTTGGGCGTTCGTTGGGCTTGGCGTGGTTGGGCTCGGTGTCGCCACCGGGTTTTGGTTGGACGCGTCGGGCAAGCTGGATGACTTGGACAGCAGCGGCTGCGCGCCGAACTGTGCGAGTTCGGATCGCGACGCAATCGAGCAGAGTCGATTGATCGGAGACATCGGCTTCGGCATTGGCGTGGTCTCCCTCGGTGTTGCTGCGGTGCTCTGGCTGGGGTCCGGGAGTGGCTCTGGAAGTGCGACGATGGATACCGAGGCGCGCCGCAAGCGCAGGGAGCAAGCCTTCCGTTTCGACGTGCGGGGCGTTCGCGGCGGTAGCATGGCCACCCTCGCCGGTTCTTTCTGAAGCACGTCGCTCTTCTGGCTCAGAACGGACTGGCCACGGGCGTGGCAAGGATGGCTTCCAAGGCGTTGAGCTGGCTGCGAACGCTTTGAAAGCGATCCGCCGGCGCGATGGCCAGCGCTTTTTCCACCCAGAAATCAATTGCTGCCGGCAGTGAGGTGCGAAGCGCATGCAGGCTCGGGCGCTCTCCCTTGGTTGCCCACTGCATCGTATTGATCAAACCGCCACGGGGCGTGGGTACCTTGGCTGATAGCGCGCGGAACACAATCACGCCGAGCGCGTACACGTCGATGCGATGGTCCAAGATACGGGGATTGCCTTCCCAAGCCTCGGGGGCGATGTAGCTCGGCGAGCCTGCGACCATGCCGTCGTCGGTGAGCGCACTGGCGTTCAGCACCTTGACCAGACCAAAGTCGAGTAAGCGCACGCCACCGCCGTGTTGCTTGTCGATGACGAAGATGTTTGCGGGCTTGAGGTCGCGGTGGACGATGCCTTGGGCGTGCGCTGCCTCGAGCGTGTCGACGACGGGCCGCAGCAGCATCAGGAGCCGGTCCGGCTTGATTTGTCCGCCGACGCGCTCCGCCTGCGCCAGGTAGTCCTCCAGGTTTTGCCCGTGGAGCATCTCCATCACGATGTAGGTCATCCCGTCATCGCTGTGACGGATATTGTGCACGTGCACCGCGTGGGTGCCCCGCAGCTGCGCCATGGCTTGCGCTTCGCGTTCGAGGCGCCGGTTGTACTGAGGATCGAAGCCGAAGCCGCCACCAAGGAACTTGAGCGCGACTTCGTCTCGCGTCTCCAAGTCCCGGGCGCGATACACCACCCCATGCGCCCCGGAACCGACTTTGGCCAAGATGCGGTAGCGACCTTGGATCACGGTGCCGGGATCATATGCCATCGATCTTGAACGCTACTCTGCCCGCAAGGGGCGCGCAAACCGCTGAGTTGCGCTGCTTGCAGCTAGCCGCGCGGGACCTCAGGCGGTGGCGCCGCCGCAACTCGAACCAGCTCCCGCCGTGCAGCCAAAGCAGTGTCGGTCGACGCGGATGTTGCGCGCGGCGAGCGCTTCGAGGTCGAAATCAGCAATGTGTGCCACTCCTCGGTCAATGGAAAGCTCGAGCATCTGGTTGAAGTCGCAGTCATAGAGCTTCCCGTCGTAGCCGACGCTGAGCGTGTTGCGACACATCACGCCACGTGCGGCTGCGGGATTGAACGCAGCCACCAACCGCCCGAGGTAACTTTCGAGGTTGTCGCTCTCGATTAGCCACTCGAGGTAGCGACTGATCGGCATGTTGGTGATGGTGTAGAGCGCGTCGAACTGGACATCATGGCGTGTGGCGAGCTCCTGCTTCCACTCGCGCTCCAGGGACGCCTGACTTGCCGGGAGGAAAGCCCCCAGCGGATTCGTGACGAGCACCAAGCGATGTTCGCCACGGCCATAACCCATGCTGTTGAGTCGTTGCAGTGCGCGGATGCTCTTGGCAAACACGCCGTCGCCCCGTTGACTATCCGTGCCGAGCGCGCGGTAGTGGGGGAGAGAGCACACCACCTCCACGTCGTTTGCCGCGAAGAACTCCGGTAGATCAGCGCCGGTTGGCGTTTCGATCACCGTCAAGTTGCAGCGGTCCATGACGTGCCGCCCCAGTCCTCGCACCGACTCCACGAACCAGCGAAAATGCGGGTTCAGCTCCGGTGCACCGCCAGTGATGTCGACGACCCCGATGTCGCTTCCACGCAGCGCTTCCAGGCACAGCTCGAAGGTCTCTCGGGACATCTGTTCCCGCCGATCGGGTCCAGCGTCGACATGGCAGTGACGACAGGTCTGGTTACAGAGCTTGCCGACGTTGACCTGCAAGATTTCGAGCTTCCTAGGGCGTAAGGGCCATAACCCTGCGGAAACAAGGGCCGCCGGGAACTCCTGCTGGATGGGGTGGCCGCCCAGCACCTCGAGTTGCTTCGCGGGTGCTGCTAGCGGAAGCCGCCGTGCGCTCTGAGAACGGATCGGCGCGCCCATCTACATCGAGACCTTGTCAGCGTGGTTGCGCATCTGCACCCCGTGGACGAGGCTTGCGCCGCCACGCACCGCTGCCGCGACGTGGATCGCTTCCGTCATCTGTTCGCGATCGGCGCCTTTCTCGAGGCTGCCCTTCGTGAACGAGTCGATGCAGTACGGACACTGAATCGTGTGCGCTACTGCGAGCCCAATCAGGGACTTTTCCCTGGCACTCAGCGCGCCGTCTTTGAAGACCGCGCCGTACCAAGCGAAGAATTTCTCCGCGAGTTCGGGACTGAAGTCGGCGACTGCACCGAACTTCTTGAGATCATCGCTATCGTAGTAGTCCGTCATGACGAGGCCTCCAGCGTTCACATACCACTCGGGTAAGCGTACGCGGGAGGCCCGCTATGCGTTTCAGCTGCGAATCTGCGCGTGGCGCAACGGCTAGCTGATGACCGGATCCAGCGCCTGCTGGAAGTTCTCGGCGGTGAAGGGCTTCGCAATCAGGAAGAGCGCGCCAGCGCCGCTGGCGCGGGCTCGCATCTCAGGGCTGCCTTCCGAGGTGACGAACCCGAACTTCACCTGGGTTCCGTCAGCGCCCAAGGTCTCGAGCAGTTCAATGCCCGTCATCTCCGGCATGTTCCAGTCGGACAGCACCAGATCGGGAGCTGCTCCGCGGATCTTGTCGAGCGCTTCGCGGCCGTTCTCCGCCTCATCAATGTCATGGTTTCCGTAGCCAGCCTGTCGCAGCGTGCGGCGTACGATCATGCGCATGGCCTTGCTGTCATCCACGATCAGTATCTTCATGCTCTCTCGCCTGGTGGTTCGGCAGCGCCGAGTGGTTGCTGGTGTTGCCGCGGCCGCTGCCGCTAGCGCACTCAGGCTGAACAAACGGCGCACCTGTGGCAGGGCTGAAGTGCTTTTGTTGAGAGCGGACTCCCGGGGTACAAACGCAAAAACGGCCCCGGAGGGTCCGGGGCCGAATCGGCTAGCTCGATGCCTGGTGGAAAAGAGCCTTTGGTGCGAAGGAGAGGACTTGAACCTCCACGAGAGTTACCCCACTAGAACCTGAATCTAGCGCGTCTGCCAATTCCGCCACCTTCGCGAGTAGTCGGATCCGAACGGCTCTGAGGCCGTCGGGGCAGGGTTTATGCTCCAGATGCTGAGTCTGTGCAAGGGTTTTGCACCGCTAGGGCGTCGAGCTTCAGGGGAACGCTTCAGATCCTTGCCAGACGGCCGATCTGAGGGGCGTGAGTCCAGGATTTTCAGCCAAATTGCCCATCTGGAGGCGCCGTGTCGGGTGATCTCCTAGACAGTGCTCGCGCCAAACGACTGCTCCGCCGAGAGGGCCGCTGGTTCCTGGAGGTCGAGCGGCTCGTAGCGGTCGACCCGGGCGTGTTCCGCCCAACCTTGCAGCGAATCGAGGGCCGTGAGGGCATCCTGTGGTTTCTCGGGCACCACAACTCGGATGCTGACTTGGAACGCAGCGCTCGCGGCGTCTTCGACACGACCACCGGGGCCCACGCGACGTACGAGTCGGCAAAAGGCACATGGGTGCCCAGCAACACGTCCGCGCGCCATTTTCGTGACCAGGCCCGCAAGCGGCGTGCGGAGGTCGAGACGTACTGGCGCCAGCAGAATGAGCTGGCTCGTTTGCGTGTGGAAAACGACGAGCTCAAGCGGCGGCTGGCCAAGCTTGAGCGCATCTTGTACAGCCCTGGCAACCTGGATCTGAAGCTCAGGGGCAGCGAGCCGCCGCAGGCCGAGCTGAATCCCTCGATCCCGCGGCACGGCCCGACTCCGCACGAAGAGGCTGGCTCCGAGGCTGCTGGTAGCGAAACTCCGAAGGCGAGCGCCGACGGCGCCGAGCAGCCCAGCGAGACGAGTCAGGAGCCGGAGTCTGCGGGCGAGGCGCCGCCTGCCGAGCCGTCCAGCGTGCCACCACCAGCCCCGGCCTTCGATCCCTTCGAGGTACCGCCTCCCAACGCGTTCGAGCGCTGCATCGCGACCCTCGTGGGGAGCGACGTAGAGCTTGAACCCCCGGACGGCGATACGTCGGATCTCTCGGAGTTCTTCGGTGCACGCCTGGTCAGCGACGACGACGAGCTGCGAGGAGTCATGCTAGCAAATCTGGAGGCGGTCGCGCGCATGGGCGGGTTGCTCCTGATGTTGCCCGAACCCGAGGTCTTGCAGCAGATCGCCTCAGGGGCCCCCTCTCAGGACTCACTCGAGGCGATGAGCGAGGTCTTCAACACCCTCACGGCGGAGTTCAACCACGTCGCGGGCAACCCTCATGTTCGCTCGCGTCCCCTCGGCCCAGTCGACCCCGAGGACCTGAAGTGGTTCAAATACGCGCGTAATCGCGTGGAGTTCAAGCTCCCCGAGGGTGGCTTGCTCGTGATGTTGGCGCGCTGAGACCAGCGATCCACACGTCGAGTGAGGAGCAACGTTCCATGTTGCCGTGCGGTGTTGACGTCGGGTTGAAACACTTCGAGGCACGTTCAGGTACTTTGGGTTTGAAGTTTTCTGGCGGGAGCGGTCCTGCTCGCTTCACGCTGCGCCTGCGGGTTACAACCTCAGGATGAAGCGCTGGGGATTGATAGGGTTCGTCACGTTGGGTGTGCTCGCGAGCGTTGGCTGCTCGTCTGACGGTGGCAATACGGACAACCAAGCCGCAGGCGGCCAGGGCGGTGCTGGCGGCAGCGCTGCGGGCGCGACTGGAGGCATGGCGGGCTCCGGTGGCTCGACGGCGATGACTCATGCCGCTCAAGGAGTAAGCATCCAGGAGGTAGCCATCTATCAGGGTGTGAAGCGCAGTCTGATGGTGGGTGGCCAGGCGATGGACAGCGATGTGCCCTTGATCGCCGGACGCGATGCACTGGTCCGCGTCTTCTATGCGACGGACGCCTCCTACGCCGGGGCCGAAGTCACTGCTCGATTGAACCTCGCTGGCGGCGACCCAATCGAAGTGAAAGCAACCCTCGGTGGGGCGTCGACGGACGCCGAGCTCGAGACGACGTTGAACTTCCAGGTCCCCGGCGCGCGTATCGGGGAGAACCTCGATTGGTCCGTGGAGATCCTCGAAGACGGTGACGGCGCAGACAACCCCGACGCTCGATTCCCCGCGGAAGGAAGCAGTCCGCTCGCGGTCGAAGGCAAAGCCAACACGTTCCGCATCATCCTCGCGCCGTTCCGCTACAACGCTGACGGCTCTGGGCGCTTGCCCAACCTGGATGAAACTCAGGTCAAGAAGATCACGGACCGCATCAAATCGCTGTATCCCGTCAGCGAAGTGGAGACTCGAGTTCGCGACGTGACGGAGTGGTCCGGTGCGCTTGGCCCCGACGGCAGCGGCTGGCAACAGCTCGGCATCACACTGGCCGGGTTCCGCAACTCCGACGGCGAGGGCGACGACGTCTACTACTACGGTATCTTCAACCCCGCGGATTCGTTCTTCGGCTATTGCGGCAGCGGTTGCTTGCTCGGCGTGACCTTGCTCAACAACAACCCCCCGGAAACAGGCAGCGCCTTCCTCCGCTTGGCGTTGGGCGTTGGCTTCGAAACCTATGCGGCCAGCACCGCGGCCCACGAGCTCGGCCACGCTCACGGTCGCGAGCACGTGCTGTGTGGACCGGGCCTTGACCCGTCCTCCGTCGACAAGAACTACCCTCACGACGGCAAGACCATCGGTGTCTGGGGTTACGACATCACCACTGGTGAGCTGCGTGACCCGGCCAAGTACAGCGACATCATGGGCTACTGCAACACGCAGCACATCAGCGACTACAACTACCGAGCGCTATTCGAGCGTGGTCAGCGCGTGAACCTGGCCCAGGTGATCGGGGAGCTGGACTACGACGTGATCACGGTGGACGGCTCAGGCGCTGCTGAGTTCGCCACCAGCCTCGTGCGCCAGTCGCCTCTGGAAGGTCTTGCTGTGGAGGTCAGTGGCCAAGATGCCCAGGGCACTCGCTCGGTGCGCGGTGAGTTCTTCCACTACGACCACTTGCCTGGCGGCTGGCTCGTGATCCCCAAGGATACGCGCCTCGAGCGCGCTGAGTTCGTCGTGGACGGGCAGCGCTATCAGGTGCGGCGCTAGGCTCAGACACAAGCGTCGAGAGGTCGCCTGATTCGGGCGACCTCTCGCAGGCTTCAACGCGCGTAGTCTGCTAGCGCTTGCGTCGTCGATTGCGTGCCGGGATCTTCGCCGCACGTCCAGACTCAGCCAGAGTCCGCAGCTCGCGCTCGATTTCCTTGGAGAAGATCACCTTCACGGCTTCCACCCCGAGCGGGCGCAAGGCGCCGAGGGCAGCGCTCAGCTCCTCCGCGCTGCCGTCTCGACCAAAGCCGCTGCCTGCGTGGTCGAAGAAGAAGCGCGCTAGCTCCCCCGCTGCCTTCGACAGGTGTTTCCGCAGGATATCGGCTGCACCGGCTGCGGTCTCCAAGTCGACACCCGCCGCCTCGAGCTTGAGGCTGATGGTGAGCAAGCTCGGGCTGCGCACCACGAAGCGATCGCCTTGGCGCTCCAACAGATGCAGCCGCTCCAGATCCGCGATCAGACCCGGGCGTGGCTTGCCATCAACGGATTTCGCAAAATCCAGCAGCTCATCCTCGGTCAGCATGCGCGGCTGGTCGTCAGCCCAGGGGCTCCTCAGCTCATCGCTGAGCCCAAGCCACTCGGTGACCGAGACGTCGCCGCGCTCCATTGAAGCAAGCAGGTCACGGATGGCGTTGATGCGTAGTCCGCGATCTTGCAGGTTCGCGATCAGCTCCAGGCGCTCGAGGTGGCGCTGGTCGTAGTAGGCGACGCGACCGCGTAGCTTCGGCGACGGCAGTGCCTTCTTCGACTGGTAGAAGCGGATCGTCCGGCTCGGCACTTTGCTACGAGCTGCGAGCTCATCGATGGTGAACTCCTCTTCCGGCTGATCGGTCTCCGCGTCGCTCATTGCCTCGGGCTCTGCATCGCACGAGGGGGGGCTTGGTGTCCATGCTCCCGGCTCAGCCTGCGCATCGAGGGCGCTGAGCCCTGCGGCGAGCAGTAGCGCGGTCACGCTGCCACCGCCTGGCCTGTGGCTTCCGCGGCCTGCGGCTCCGGGTCTGGCTTGCTCAGCGCTTGAATGTGAGCGAGCGCGCCAAGCAGCGTGCGGCCCCAGCTCTCACTGCGGTAGGGCACGCCGTGTTCGCGGCAGGCCTGCTCCACTCGAGGAGCGATCTCACGCAGCCGATGGGGGGGCAGCTTGTTGAACAGGTGGTGCTCGATCTGCAGATCGAGGCCCCCGCACAGCACGCTGCGCACGCGGTCCACGCGGAAGTTGTAGGTCGCCGCAGCTTGCATCGCGTACCAGCGGCAGCGCTTCTTCGCTTTGGTGCCTTCTGGGAAGCTCGCGGCCTCTTCGCCGACGTGGCCGCAGAAGATGGTCGCGGCGCTGTACAGGTCTCTGAGGACCTCACTCAGGTAGTTCCCGAGCAGCACCTTCCACCAGAACGGGCCCGCCAGTATGGGCCAGAGCACGTACTCGTAGGCGTAGTAGGGGGCATACTTCCGCACCGCTTTCCAGTGCGCCTTTGCGACCGTCTTCGGGCTCTTATCCGCGAGGAAATCCATGCCGCCGCGGCCGTTACCTTCGTAGAGGTCCGCCAGGCCCGTGAAGTGCATGTTCATCACGAAGCCGAAGTTCGGGAACAACCCGAGCAAGGCGTAGGCCAGCTGAAAGCGGTGAGCAGGTCGCCACGGCGTGTCCCGTGTGAGCCGCACCGGCCCAAAGTGGATGTCAGCGTCGTGGCCGGCGACGTTGGTCGCGCCGTGATGACGCACGTTGTGCCCGTAGCGCCAGCTCTCCTCGTCGATCGGCGTCTTCCAGCGGAAGCGCGACGAGTGGAAGCGGCCGACACCGGGCAGCTTGTCGTAGGCGCCGTGTAGCGCCGTGTGGCCGATCTCGGTCGCTTCGAGTTGCTTGTGCAGCCACAGCGCGATCACTCCTGCGCCGAAGCCAAGCGGCTCGAAGGAGAAGTGAATGGCGGCGCGGCCTACCACTTCCAGGCCCCGCGATAGGTAGCGCAGGCGCTTGACGTGCTTCAGATCGCTCTCGCCCATGCTGGCTTCTGCTTCCTTGCGGATCTTGTCGATGGCGCGGCCGAAGGACTCGAAGCGCTCCTCGTCGCTGGCAAACTTTTGTGTGATGTTGGGGTCATCGAGGAGCACTCCAGCGACGCTCGCTGGCGCGCTCTGCTGGTTGCTCGCAGCATGCTCTCTCCCCCCCAAACCCTGAACCTGTAAGGCGCCGGTGGGCGCTTCCATGTGCTCGGTCATGGCTCTCTCCTGATTGAGGACACACCTCGACTGCCTCTTGGTAGCGCGATGCTGCAAGAGTGGGTGTGTCAAACAACGATGAGACATTAATAACCGTGACAGTGCTTGGTGTCAAAATAAATCGAGCTCCGGTGCTGCTGGGTTAGGGCGCCCCAGCCCGGCATACGGCTTTTCTGGGGGTGAGGTGAGCGCTGGAGCACCCTCGGACTCCCGGGTTTCGCGTGGTGTGGCGCGTGGCTGACCCGGACCCAGAAGGCAGCGTGCTATGGGTCGGCGATGGCGGTGAGTCTCGAGCGCACTCGAGTGGATTTGGGCGGCCTGATGCGCGTGCTGGGGGAGCACCTGTACTCGAGCCCCAGCGTTGCGGTGCGCGAGCTGGTGCAGAACGCCCACGACAGCATCGAACGTCGACGCATCGAGGATCCGAGCGGGTTCGCTGCGAGCGAGCGTAGTATCCGTGTGGAATGTGACGCCGAGAATGGCCGCATCTCGATCGAAGACACTGGCGCCGGACTCACCAAAGACGAAATCGTCGAGTACTTGGCCACCGTGGGCACTGGCTACACCCGGCGCCTGCGAGACGCCTCAGCCGACGCCGGGCTGATCGGCTACTTTGGGCTCGGTTTCCTCACGGCGTTCGTGGTCGCTGAGCGCACGGAGGTGTGGACTTGCTCCTACCAGAATCCCGAACACGCGTTCCTGTTTCACTCGAAGAACGGCCAACAGTACGGCGTGGAAGCGGCCGAGCCGCGCCCGGTTGGGACAAGGGTGACACTCGAGCTGCGGGAGCGCTTCCGAGAGCTGTCTGACCCGCACGTGCTGGCGGCCCTGGTGCGGCGCTATTGCGGCTTTCTAAGCTACCCCGTCTGGATCCACGGGGAACAAGTCAACGACCGACCACCAGCGTGGCGCGACGCCGAGCTGACGAACCCCATCCGTAGAAAGCGCGCGCTGCTGGAGCTCGCGGAGCGCTTCGGCATCGCCTTCGAGCCGCTGTGCGCGATCGAAGTCGACGCTGAGGTTTGCAAGGGTGTGATCTGGATCCACGCCGGCTCTACCTACGGCACGAGTGACCACCGCGACGTCCACGTCTTCATTCGCGGCATGCTGATCGGCGACGAAGATCGCGAACTCTTACCGACCTGGGCCGGCTTCGCGAGCGCCGTGATCGAGAGCGTCGCGTTGCACCCAACCGCGAGCCGGGAGACGTTGCAGAAGGACGCGGTGTATGAGCAAGTGAAGGCCGAGCTGCGCGAGGCGCTGATCGACGGCCTTGGGCGCATCGCCCAGAACGAAGCGGCGACCTGGCGTCGCGTGCTGCTACGGCACAACGAGGCGCTGCTCGGCTCCGCGCTCTCGGACTCGCGGCTGTTTGGCCTGCTGGCGGAAGACGTCACCTTGCCCACGAGTCATGGCGACTTGCGGGTGAAGCACATCCTCGACAAGAGCCAGGGCAAGCTGCACGTCAGCCAGACCGAGAGCGGCGGCTTCGAGGAGCTCTTGTTTCGCGCGCTGGGCGTGCCCGTGGTGCACGGGATTCGCTTCGCCGCGCTGCCGTTTTGCAAGGCGTACACGGATCGCGTGCGCGGTCGCTTGGTGCTGCTCGGCACCGGCAAGGGCGACAGCGAATTGTTTCAGAAGGTGGAGCTGAGCGCCGAGGAGCAAAGCAAGCTCGAAGCCTGGTTCGGGCGTCAGGACGTCGCCGTGATGGCTTGCCGCTTTGCCCCCCAGGAGCTGCCGTTCGTGCTGGTGCCCGACCGCGAAATCCAGCTCAAGCGGCGCATCGAATCCGATCAGGCGGACGCGCGCATCTCGAGCGCTGTGCTGGGGCTGGCGCGGCAGTTCACGGCTCAAGTCGGGGCGAGACCGTCGCTCAGGCTGTACATCAACTGCGACTGTCCTGCGATCGTTCGCCTGCTTGCCGCGCCGCCCGAGCGCGCCGCCCGCGGTGTGCGGCTGCTTGCGCCGCTCGTGAGCCTATTGTCGGAGACCGGCGAAGAGACGCGCCTCTTCGACGTCGAGACCGCGCTGCGTGACTTCTGCTCCGCCCTGTGCGAGACCCTCGACGCCTGACTCCTGCCGAAACGCCGCCTGGCCCTGGGAGCTGGTTCTAGCGTTGAGTATTTGCATATGGATATCTGGCGTTGGTTGACTGAAGCACAGCGGAGCCTGCTCAAGCGTGGTCACGTACGGCTCGCGCACGCCCTCGACGACCTGCCGTCCTTGGTGGTCGACGAGGAACACGATGCCGTCGACGCGCTGGTCGCCGAGGCGTTGCCGCTCGCACGTGCGGCAGACAATCCCTGGCTCGAGGTGTTCATCCGCCACTGGGAACTCCAGAGCAAAGTGCTGAACCGCGAGCAAGTGAAAGACTCGCTGCCCCTCGCGGTGGAGCTGCTCGAGCTGTCGTCGCGTCCGGAGACCAAGGACTGCCCGCAGTCCGTGTGCGCGACGCAGGATCTCGCGTCGTGCTACGCGACACTCGATGGTCCTGGCTACGTCAGCGAGCGCGTCGCGGTGGCTCGCGAGACGCTGGCCCGTATCGACCCGACGTGGCCGTGCTTCCTGTGCATTTCGAGCGAGCTGGTCGACGCGCTGCTGGATGGTTCTGAGGCTGAGGCGGCGCTGAACGAAGTGAAGCAGGTGCGCGCGGCACTGCTCGAGCGCGACCAACGTCAGACGTGCCCGGCGTTGATTCGCCCGCGCGTCGACGCGCTCTTCGCCCTCGGCCGCTTTGAAGAGGCGCTGATGGAGCTCGAGCTATGGGACGAGCCCGCATCGGGTAGCAGCGGTGAGATGGCGATCCGCCTACGCAAGGTGCGCGCCCACGCAGCGCTCGGCCAGATCACCCAGGCGAAGGATCTCTTGCCGGATCCGGAGAGCATCTCGAAGACCCCGAGCCACTATTCCGCGTGGATCCGTGCGGCGGAGGCGCTGGTGGCTGGCGGCGGGCTCACCAACGACGCCGATCTTGGGGCGGTCCTGCGAGGCATGCGCCTCAGTCAAGAGCAGAACGGGGCGCGTTTCTTGGCGTTCGAGAGCGCGGTGGTCGGAACGGAGCTGGCGCTGGGGCGGGGCGCACGTCAGACGGCGCGCCTCGAGCTCCGGCAAGTGGATCGACTCTTCTCCGAGCTGCGCGCGCCCAAAGCACCAGGGGTAGTTCCTTGGGTCGAGCGTGTCGAAGCCGCGCGCGCGAGCCTGAGCGCCGCCGATCCCGCGCCGCCCTCCCTCGACGCTGAGCCGAACCCCGAGGTGATGTGGGAGAACGCAGCCGGCGCGGTGGACTGGCAGACCCAGGTGCTCGACGGACAAGCCCTCGACGCGGTCCTGAGCTGTCTCCAAAGTATGAGTTACCTTGCGGAAGCAGAGTCGGTTGCGCAGCGCGCGGTCAACGGCGCCAGCGACGACGCCTCGCGCCTGAGCGCCAGCCTGCGCTGGGCAGAACTCCTGAGCCAGAAGGGCGACGGCGAACGCGCCCTGAAGCTCCTCGATGGACTCGGGGAGCTTGGGGGGGAGGAGTTCTGGCTACGCGCCCGTGCTGAGGTCGATTGCTTGCGCCGTCTCGGCGACGACCAGCGCCTCAGAGGTCGCCTGGCAGCGCTGTGTGAGCGCGCCGACGCGCCGCCCGGCGCGGTGCTCTTGCTGAGCGAGCTCGAGGCGCGCCTGGGTGAGCCGCAGCAGGCCTTCGCCTTGGCGCTGCGCGCCGCCGAGGCGTTGCCGCGAGGCGAAGCGGACTGGAAGGTGATTGAGCTGGGCACCGAGCTTGGCGCCTGGTCTGAAGTGCGCCGAGCGGCCAACCGTCTCGGCATGCCGGTCGAGCTCGGCAGTGCTCCCATCGATGAGGAGTGGGGGCTCGTACAGGTCGTCTTTGCGGACGATACTCAGCGGAAGCTGGTCGCTCTGCGCACGGGGCCCGTAACCGCGCGGGTGCTGGAGCTGTGTGGGCCGACTGCGGATGTCGAGCACGGCGACGATCGGGTGATTTTCGATCCAGAGCCTGTGGAGCCACCACCTCACCACCAGCACGGTCCTGACTGCGCCCATGACCACGATCACGACCACCACGCTCATGGCTGCGAGGAAGAGCATGAGCACGGCCCCGACTGCGAGCACTCAGACGGTTCAGAGTGGATCCCGGTGTTTGCTGTGCGGAAAATTATCGCGGCTGGAGAGCTGGTGTCCTTCACGATCGACGGACTCCACCCGGGGGATGACGCACTCCAGGCGATCGCCGACCTGCTGGATGGTTTTGGAGGTCGGTTCGAGGTGCGCAGCCCAGACGAGTACTCGCTGCGGGTGCCCGATCTGCTTCCAGAGCTAGGCTGGCCGCGGCCGGAAGCCGGTGAGCGACCGGCGGTGTACGGGTTCTTTGCGGTTCCCGCGGCGCAGGATCCACGCGCGGTGCATGACGCGCTCAGCAGCTTGTGTTCCACCCAGCGCGCGCTCCTGGTCTGGCCGGAGCTATGCGAGGCGGCCGGAGATGACGAAGCGCTCGATCTGCACGTCGAGCTCGGTGACTGTCTGGGCCTCTAGGCTTACGTCGTCAGACGTCGAGCATGTGGTTCGGGGCCACCGGGATCTTCGACGACAGCGCGTCGACTTCGCGCTCGAGCGACTGGGTGATGGCCCGAGTCAGGTCGCCGCTGGAGACGACGCCTACCAGCTGATCGTCGTCTAGCACCGGTAGGTGCCGCACGCGTTGCTCAGTGACCCGGTGCATCGCTTCCTGCAGGGTCGTGTGTGGGGTCACGGTGACGAGCCCGCGCGTCATGATGTCGCTCACGAGCGTCGCCTCTGGCTCGAGGTGTTGCCCTACCACGCGGAAAAGGACGTCGCGTTCGGTGATGATCCCGAGCAGCACTCCTTCGTCCATCACCAAGAGCGCGCCGATGTTGTAACGGTTCATCAGGCGCACGGCGTCGGTGACGCAGGCATACGGCGTTACTGTGCGGATATGATGTGGCTTGGCTGCGAGGATTTCGCTGATGATGATGTGTTCCATGGTTCCCCCTGTCTCGTTGTCTTCCGTTCCCCCTGGGACGTGCGGCGACTTCGCTGCTGCGATCGCCATCCGTGTTGTGTAGGTCGCGCTGGTGCGCGACGGGCGGTGTGCGTCGGGCAGGCCGAAGCCCGACGCTGATAGCCAGATGGTAAAGGGGATCGCGCGCTCTCGGGGATGGGTTGATTGCGACTCAGCGCGCTTTAAGGCGAGCGGTCGTTCGCGGCATCGAGTGCACGCGTGGTGGCATGCCGCGTGCGTCTCTGCTTACGAGTTCGCTGATACGCGTACATGACGTAGCGAATGGACACACAGAGGCAGTTCGATACGCAGCGCCGCAGTGATCAACCCGCCGCGACGGCTCTGTCGTTTCCGGTTTGTGCAGTTTCTCGCTGTTTCGTCGGCCTTCAGCGCACGAACTCGAGTGGCTATTCCCCACTAGGTGGCGCGCTGAGTTTATTGCATATGGAAAATAGAGCGGCGAAACC
Organism: Polyangiaceae bacterium; assembly: GCA_050183255.1. GTDB lineage: Bacteria > Myxococcota_A > Polyangia > Polyangiales > Polyangiaceae > JAHBVY01. The sequence goes on from JBFXBK010000038.1 coordinate 33,715, forward strand.
TCGGGGCAACGTTCACGCGGCGCGGCGCACAAAGCAAACGGGCCCGGTGCGTCGCACCGGGCCCACGGGTGAGCGGCTATGTGTTCGGGATCACTCAGCAGCCTGAGGTTCCACGTCAGCGCGCGCGGCCTTGCGCTCGGCACGCGCTGCGGCCTTGGCACGATCTTGTTCTTCGCGCTCTGTCCCGACGTAGTGTTCTCGAGTGCCCATCACCCAGTCGAACCACGGCTTGGTGACGCACCAGTTCTTGTGCTGGTTGGGACCCATGTGGTGGTCGTAGTGCCAGGGCAGGTGCTTGCGGGCCCACTCGGGGTCCTGGTGCGAGCGCTTGTGCACGCGGTAGTAGTTGAACGCGCAGTAGTAGGCGGTCCCGACGAAGAAGGGCGCGACAGGCATCAACGGCGTCACCGCCGCGCTGGCAGCCGCCAGCGCCAGGAGCTCTTTGCCTTGGGCATGCCAACCAAGCGGCGGGCGCTCGTAGTTGGGGTCGAACATGCCGCGCTTGCGCGACTCACCGTGATGCTCGTGCCAATGGAACGCCCAAAAGCTCCGCTTGCTCTTCCCGAGCCCGTGCAGGACGTGCTTGTGCACCGCCCACTCGAATGCGTTAGCCGCCAGAAGTGCCAAGGGGATCCCGATCATCGATTCCTCCAAAGAGTGACTGAATGGTCATTCTTTGAACTATCGTTGCTGGGTTGTCAAGGCTGAAGCATTCCGCTCCAACATCTTGGGATCCCTTGCGTCGCCGCCCGCGCTATGACCTGGCTGTTGGACCGACAGACACCACACCGTGCGGATGGGGGAGTGGAGGAGCGAGACGTGAGCAGCGGGGTTCCCAAACCTGGCGATGACAATTTGTTCGAGCCCGGACGCGTGCCGGAGCAGCGTCCAGGCAAAGCCGGGGGAAAGCGTGACCGCAACCGTCAGGAACGGACGCGCGCGCTGTGTGACGCTGCGCTCGTCGAGTTTCTCGAGCGAGGGGTCGAGCGCGTGACGGTGGATGAGATCACCAAGGCCGCCGGCGTCGCGAAGGGCAGCTTCTATCGCTACTTCGAGGACAAGTCTCAGGTGGTCGAGGCGCTGTTTGCACCGCTACGCAAGGAGGTAGAGCAGGCGCTGAGTCAATGCGGCCGCGAGCTGGCGGAGGCGCGTTCCAACGAAGCGCTGACCACCTCGTATCAGACACTCGCGATGCAGATGGGGCAGGCGGCGTTGCGCGAGCCGCGTCTGGTGAAGCTCTACCTACAGGAGTGCCGTGGCCCAGCGGAGGGGGCGCGAGCGCCAATCCGCGCGCTGAGAGACGAGATCAACCAAGCGGCTGTCGCGCTGACCGAGGCGGCACACAAGAACCAACTGCTGCGTGACCTGCCCCCGCGCATCACCGCGTTCGCCGTGGTGGGTGCGGTCGAGACCTTGCTCATTGCAGTGTTCGACGGCGAGCAGCTGGGCAGTCCCGCCGAGGCCACGCAGGCGCTGGTCAGCATGGTGCTCGACGGGGTGCGTAAGCGCTGACTCTTCATTAGCCCGAGCCGTCCTGCTTGGATTGTTGAACCTTCAATGAACGGTGCGTGTCCGCACGTCGTCGCCGCGGATGTCAGCGTGGCGTGCGTTGGTTGACGAGCACGCGGCCGGTGTGTGTCGAGACGCGCAAGCGCGTTGATTCAGCGGTGAATTCCGCGCTAACGCAGTACCGACGGCTTGGGACGAGTGCAGGGAGCGAGACGAGTATGAGTGAGGCGAAGTCCGGCGCTAAGTCGGCGGTGTATCGCGAGATCACCTTTGGCGCGATGGCCCTGGGGATCATCCAGGGCATGCTGATGACTGCAGCGTTCACGTACATCGGCTTGAAGCTGGGCTTCGGAGTCCCTGGGTCGACCATCGCCGCCATCATGGGCTTCGCTTTGCTGCGTGGCCTCGGACGCGGGGTCTTCGGGATCCGCGGTGCGGGGTCGATCGTCGAGAACAACATCAATCAGACGGTCGCCTCAGGAGTGAACACCGCGAGCTCTGGGGTGGTGTTCACATTCCCCGCGCTCCTCATGCTCGGCAAGGACTACAACGTCTGGACGGTGATCCTGGCGGCTGTGGCCGGATCGTTCATGGGGATCGTGGTTATCATTCCCCTGCGGAAACAGCTGATTGAGATTGAGCGCCTCAGGTTCCCGAGCGGTCTCGCTGTGGCGACCATCCTGAAGAGCCCCGGCGCCGGTATTCAGAAGGGGATTCTGCTCGGCGTTGGCTTTGCCATCGCCATGGTCATCACGCTGCTCGGGCAGTTTCACTGGATCCCCGAGGATATCCCCATCGGGCCGTGGCTGCATCATGCGTTCGGCATGAGTGACTCGAGCTCCATCGGCTTTCTATTCCTCGGCACGACCTTCTACCTCTCGATGGCGAACATCGGCGCGGGCATGCTGAGCGGTCGCGGCGGCGTGCCGTTCGCGCTCGGGGGGATCCTTGCCTGGTGGTTTATCGGTCCCTTTGCGGTGAGCCAAGGCTGGGCGCCTGCAGGCGTGAAGGGCGACGCACTGGTTGGCACGGTGTACTCGACGATGCTGCGTCCCACGGGGATTGGCGTGCTGATCGGCGGTGCGTTGGCGGGGGTCGTCTTGTCGTTTCCCGCGATCAAGGGTGCCATCAGCAGCCTGTCCGCAGCGGCCAAGCTCGCGCGCTCCGGGGCGGGGGACGCCGAGGAGATGAGCCCGAACACCCTCGTGATTGGGTTGATTGGCTCGCTGCTGGCGTTGTTTGCGGTGACCCTAATCGCGTCGCGAGACACGGGTGGCATGCATGTCGGCCAGGCGGCGGCCGCGGCGGTCGTGGGCGCGCTGTGGATCGCCGTCGCCGGGCTGATCGTCGCTCAAGCAACTGGCGCAACGGACATCTCGCCGCTCAGCGGCCTCGCCCTGATAGCCGTCACGCTGATGCTCGCGGTGACCAGCGGCAACTCGGTACTTGCGATCACCATCGGCGTCGCCGTCTGCATCGCGACCGGCCAGTGCGCGGACATGATGCAGGATCTGAAGACGGGCCACCTCGTGGGCAGCGTTCCCCGGCGGCAACAGATGGCGCAGTTTGCGGTGGCCTGGGTCGGTCCGGCGATCGCGATCGGCACCACCTTGCTGCTCTGGAAGGCGGGGCCCGGCGGCTTTGGTGGATTCGGGCCCGAGTCCGTGGCGTGCGTCGAGAAGACTCCCGAATGCCTCCCAGCCCCTCAAGCTTCGGTCTTGCAGGGACTGGTCAAGGGCGTGCTCGAGGGCAACGCGCCCATCGACAAGTACCTCGCCGGCGCCGGCATCGGAGGCGCGCTCTCGGCGTTCCCCATCGGCGGCTTGGGCGTGCTGGTAGGCCTCGCGATGTACCTGCCGTTCAGCATCACGCTGAGCTACGGCTTCGGCTGCGTGATCTCGATCGGACTCGAGCGTGCCTTTGGCAGGCGCTTCACCGCGGATAAGACCGTGCCTCTCGCGGCTGGCTT
>JBFXBK010000039.1:0-36981 GCA_050183255.1 Polyangiaceae bacterium
GCGGGAGCCTTCGGGGAGGTCACCCCGCTACTGCAGTTCGGTATCCAGTTAGTGGAGAGCTTGAAGGGTGAAGGCCCGCTGCCCCAGGGGCTCCTGGCGAGCGCGTTGGCTCCTCAGCCTGGCGGCTCACACCGCCTCGGCTTCGACGGCCGTTCGGCGGAATCGTCCTCGGGCGCGTTTTTCAGTGACGAGAGCTTTGGGCACCTGGGATTTACCGGGACGAGCTTGTGGTGCGACCCGCGGGCCGAATTGGTCGTGGTGCTGCTCACCAATCGGGTGTGCCCAACACGGAATAACATCAGAATCCGCTCAGCCCGGCCGCGAATCCACGACCAGACGTTCCACATCACTCACGCGTCGCCATGAGGCGTCGGCTCAAGTGACGGGATGTAGCGAACAAACGACGGCCGAGGCCCTAGAACGGGTCGACGTTGGCAGCGTTTTGGGCTTTAGTCGCCCCCAAGTAGCTGCCTCACGGGGTGTTGAGTCAGCTCACTTCCCTGCTAATGGTCTGCAGCCAAGAACTCATTCACCACGCTCGTCTCCTCCCCTGGAACGACGACCACGTCTTGGGCGGCCCCGGACGGCGGCAACTGAGCGCTGAGCCGGCGTTCGGCTCCCAAGTCGTGCGTGTGCTTCGTCCCCGTGCGCTTCGTCCCCGAGTCTCTGGTCGCGGCAACTTCCTAGAAATGTTCAGCTTGCGCGAGCCGCGCTTGGCTTAGCCCCGGATCCCGGGCAGGATTGTATCGCTCCCATGTGGAAGCTCTCGATCGCCGATGATCAGGCCAATACGACGGTCGTCAATCTGACGCGCGACGAGTACACCGTTGGTCGTGCGGAGGACAGCACCGTCCGACTCACCGAGCGTAACATCTCGCGTCGGCACGCCCGTTTGTACAAGAACGGCGAAGGCTGGGTCATCGAGGACGTCGACAGCTACAACGGTTGCTTCGTCAACGGCACCCGCATCGGCGGTGCGCATCGCCTCGAGCATGGCGATCTGATCCAGCTTGGCGACTACCGGCTGGAGGTGATGGATGAAGCGGTCGCAGGTGTCCCTCAGGGGAAGAACGCGACCATTCCAGCGGTGCCAAAGAGCCAGGCGCTGCTCGGTCAACCCGACCGCTTGGTGATGCTCGTTGGTCCCACCCCGGGGCTGGAGTTTCCCCTCACTGAAGACACGCTCACGCTCGGTCGCGGCGAAGAGTGTCAGATCTCGATCAACCACAGCTCGGTCAGCCGGGTCCACGCCGAGATCCGCCCGGCGGGCCGTGGTCGCTACGAAATCATCGACAAGAACAGCGCGAATGGCGTGCGCATCAATGGCGTCGAACTTCAGCGCGGCTTGGTGGACGCGCGCGACAACGTTGAGCTCGGCGACGTGGTGCTCAAGTTCATCCCTGCCGGGCAGATCTACAAGCCGGGCGCGGACGAGAGTCAGCAGATCGACGCGATCAGCCCCGCCGCGCTCGAGCGGATCAGTCCCCTTCCCGGACTCGAGCCGCCCGCACCAGCCGGTATCCCCGCGGCACTGAAAGTCGTGCTCGCCGTCGTGGGCCTTGGCGTCCTCGTGGTGTTGGGCATGCTCACGCTGGGCGGCAAGTCCGACGCGAACGACGCTAACGGGACGACCACTCAGGCCACCGTGGATCCGGCCGCGCAGGCCCTGGAGGAAGCCAAGGAGCTGCTCAAGCAGAACGATCTCGAAGGGGCACACAAGCGCGCCATCGAGGGCGTCCCGGAGACGAGCAACGCCCGCCAATCGCCCGATTTCCGCGAGATCGAAGCGAAGTGGGCTGACTCGCTGTTCGACAAAGCCGCCGCGGAGACGGATCCGGCCAAGCGTCGTGAGATCCTGGATCGCATCGCTAAGGCGACCAGTGTCGATAGTACCCGGCGGAAACGCGCCGTGAACGAAATCGCCAAGCTGGACGGCGATGGGGTGGACATCAACGAGCTGCCGGCGGTCCCGAAGCCGGACACCAGCGCGGGCAGCCCGACTCCGACGTCATCCGGTGGTCTGGTCCGCAAGAACCCGTTCGGAGAGTCAACGGCTAAGCCGGCGCCGACCGAGAAGCCTGCAGGCACAGCCAATGGCAGCGCCATTGACGACGCAGCCAGCGGTGATCGCGAAAAGAAGACTCGGGCCAAGGCGGCACTCCTCGCGAAAGCGAACTCCGGCACGGCGACCAAGCAGGACCTGCGGGTGCTACGCGCGCTGTGTCGTCAGCTCGGTGATGGCGGGTGCGTCGCCAAGGCCTCTGCGATGCTCGCCAGCGCGCCCGACTGAACCGCGGGGAAGCGATGAAGGCTGAGCCGCCGGTCGTGATTCAGGGCCCCGAACTCCGGCGCCCGTGGCGCGTGCTGACATCGTCGCCAGTGTTGGCCGTGCTCCTAGTGGTCGGTTTAGGCGCTCTCTCCCACCGAGTCCCCAGTCTGCAACGACTCGCTCTGTTCGACCCGTTGCCAGAAGCCGAAGCCGCGCCCCCAAGTGTGCCCGCCCCGGTGCTCGTCGAGGGCGAGTCGACCCTCGAGTCGGAGACGACTGAGCGCCCAGAGCTCGCTCAGCCCGAGAACGTAGAGATCCCCACGGGCAGCCGAGGCCCCATCGCCGCCGAGCAAGGGCCTGCGCTCGAGCCGATCAACGTCGAGAAGCCTCCCGTCCCCATCGAGGATCCCTCCGGAAAGGCGCTCGACGGCTTCTACGCCGCGCTTGGACGCGCCCAACGCAAGCAACCTGACGGCATCGTGCGCGTGCTGCACTTCGGTGACTCGATCGTGACCTCGGACTACGTGAGCGGCACGTTGCGCCGAAAGCTTCAGGGTCGCTTCGGCGACTCCGGCCACGGCTTCATGCTGATGGCCAACGCCTGGCCCGCGTACTTTCACAATGACGTGAGCCGCTTCGCATCCAGTGGCTGGAAAGTCAGCCGCATCGTGGGTCCACTGTCGCCTGACGGACTCTACGGTCTCGGTGGCGTCAGCTTCCGCGCGCCCCCGGGTTCTCGCGCTCGCTTCGGAACCGCGAAGACCGGCCACTACGGGCTCAACGTATCTCGCTACGAGGTGTCCTACATGAAGGAGCCTGGTGGCGGGAAGATCCAGCTGAACCTCGACGGCAAGCAGTACAAGGTGCTCGACACGAGCGCCGACACGAAGCAAACGGCCGTGGAGACGATCGAGGTACCGGATGGCGCTCACGAGCTGGAAGTCGTCACCATCAAGGGCAGCTCGCGCGCCTTTGGCGTGGTCATGGAGCGCGACGTCCCGGGCGTGGTGCTCGACGCGATTGGAGTCCAGGGAGCACGCATTCGCTTCCTAGACAAACAGGACGACGCGCACTGGGCGGAGCAGCTCAAGTGGCGTAAGCCGAACTTGTTGATCTTCGAGTTCGGGGCCAACGAGAGTGGTGACGGCTTCGCGTACCCGATGGACCAGTATCACGAGACGATGAAGGCCGTACTGCAACAGGCGCGCAAGGCTGTGCCGGACGCGGGCTGCCTGATCATCTCCGCAATGGACCGCGCGGAAAAAAAAGGCGCAAGCCTGCAGAGCATGGCGGTGATCCCCGCCATCGTGAAAGAGCAGAAGAGCGCCGCAAAGGAAGTCGGCTGCGCATTCTTCAACACCTACGAGGCCATGGGTGGCCCGGGGTCGATGGCGGCTTGGGTCGGTCGCGGCTTGGGCCAGGCTGACCTCACCCACCCCACCGGCAGCGGCTCCGAAGTATTGGCGAGCTGGATCTTCCGCGCCCTGATGTCCGGCTACGACGACTACAACAAGAGCCGTCACTGAGGTCTCCAGGCGATTACCCTGCGGTAACTAACGCGGGTCTGCGTCAGTTACCAAGCAGGAAGTCAGCCGACGCGTCCCCTAGCTTTTGATAGCCCTTCGGCGTCAGGTGAACGTGATCCGGCGCAGCCAGTGGAGGGCTCTGCTTGGCCCAGCGCGTGATGCTGTCCCTGCCTCCCATGGCGTCGAACACGCTGAAGTAGCCGCAGCCAAGCGAGGCGGCGACGCTGCGTTCCAGCTGATCGATCGCGATCACGCGCTCTTCGTTCTTCACCCAGTCAGTCGGCCCAAACAGCGCGCAGTTGGCTTCCGGGGCCGCGCGCCGCACGCGCTTCATGAGTGACTCGAACTGCGCTCGGTACTTCTCCACCGCGTAGTTCGCGCCGGCTTCGTTGGTGCCGTAGGCCAGGATGACGAGATCCGGCTCGCGCTGCTTGAGCACCTCGACGAAAGCTTCCTCGTCCCAAGCCAGGGCCGTCGCAACGCGCGCGCCGTTGATTCCCAGCGTGTCGAGCACGACACCTGGCTCCGAGCCTTCGAGTACCGCACCGAACAGCTCAGGTCGACCGCTGCCAGGTTCGATCACCAGCGACTCGGTCGCCGAGCCTTCCAGTAGCGTGCGCTCGATTCGTCCGGCGTGCTTGGCTCTGACGGTCTTCGACTTGTCGCCCAGTTTCACGCGGAAACGCGTGCTGGCGTCGGGCATGCGAAAGAACAGCGTCCAGCGCGCCGAACCCTTCAGCGTGCCGCTACGCGGGGTGAGCGTGAGCTTCGCGTCACCGCTGCCAAACGACGTGCGCACGCCCCCGATACCGAACACCCCATCAGCGGTCTTGCTCGAGGTGGACGGAGCACCGGGGATGTGTTGCCAGTCGCCGTCGCGCTCGATGCTGTAGCCCGAGTGTCGATATGGATCGAGCCCCAGGTACACGAAGCCCGGCCCGCCCGGGCTTGACGCTGCGTTCAGGCGTTGCCGCACGGCATCCGTCCAGAAGTCAGCCGCTGTGTGCGAGTCTCCCAGCCAGGTCACCCGCACAGCCCGCTTGCGCTTGCCGTCTTTCAGCTCACGCAGCGCCGCTCGGAACGCCCCGAAGGGACCCACGGCGGACTCCGCAGCCTCGGACGTAGGATCGGGCGCGGGCTCCTGCACGATTGCCGCCGTCTCAGGCGCCGATCCGCTTGGCGACGCCGTGCTCGACTCGGAAGTGGGGGCGGTGGCTGTGTTCGGGGGGGGAGGAGCGCTCGGGGACGTCGGAGTCGGCAGCGTGCCGGTGCCGCAAGTCACGACCACCGCCAGGCTGCCGAGCACCAACGCCGCGTAAACCAACTGTCGATCGCCGTGGGGCGGCCTGCTCTCCGCGTGCTGACGCTGACTCACCTGAGAGAGACCTCGGGAGCGTCTCCGCGCAAGCGATCCTCCTTCAGGCGACGCTGCACGTAGGTCACAAGCTCCTCGATGTAACTATCGAGACTCGGACAATGAATGCCTGAACCGCGCAAGAGTTCGTCCGTGTGTGTGGTGTCGTAGCGAACATCGGTGGCTAACAGGTCCACCATGGCGCGCTGGTTCTTCGAGATCAAGTTCAAGCCAGGCACCCGTAGCACGGCCTTGCTGACCCCCCCGGGAATGAAGCGACTCGCCAGACGCTTGCCCCCAGCGCGCGCCACGAGCTCGAACACCTGACGCACGCTGAGCGGCGCCGGATCCGCGAGGTGAAAGGTGCGACCAATCGCCGCGCGCTGACGCCCCAGGTGCGCCGCCGCACGCACCACGAAGTCAATCGGCACGAGGTTCAGCGGCGTGTCGCCGCGAGTCGGTAAGGGAATCGCGACTTCGCTCGGGCTACTCAAGAGCAGCAGCATCATCATGTAGGGCCCGTCTAGCCTGTCCACCTCACCCGTCGTCGAGTCCCCGACGATTTGCGTCGGACGGATCACGCAGATCGGCAAGTCTGCCATCGCCGCGCGGGCGATACGCTCGGCTCGCGCCAGTGTCTTTTCCACCGCACCGCGAAAGGACTGTCCAGCGTTGAGCTCGTGCTCATACACGACACCCGTGCGGTCACCACTAACGATCGCGCTGGAGTGCACGACAACACTCTCGAGCTGAGTGCAGCAGCGCGCAAACTCCACGATTTCACGCATGGCGCCGAGGTTGACCTCGTCGGCCATTTGCCGTCCCACCCCCTGGTAGGTCACCTGAGCACAGTGGTGGATGCGCTGCACCTTCGAACAGAGCTCGCGATACTCCTTGCCGCTCAAGCCGAGATCCATCGCAGCGGCGTCGCCTTCCACCATCACCAAACGTTGCCGCGCGGCAGTGGATAGTGCCTCGTGGTGGAGCCGAGCTTCTTCAGCGAACTTCTCGCGAACGATCACATAAATTAGGCTGCTCGGTTGGCTGACGAGCAGCTGGTCAACCATCTTGCGCCCGCGAAACGTCGGATAGCCGGTGACTAGAATCGTCTCATCGTAGGCCATTCAAGCGCCGCTCCGTCGATGGCTCACTGGCCGCAAAAGTGATTGCCCACGCCGAGTAACCAGTCACCGACATCGCCGTTGAACTGACAGAAGGCGGCGGGGCCAGTTATGGCCGCCTGGTTGCAATAGAGCCCAGTCAGGTAGTCTTCACAGTCGCCGCCGCTGCCAAACACCGTGTTGCCACAGGCATCCTGCTCTGCATCGCTGCACTGCCCGCACGCCGCCTGGTTGCACTGAGCCGCGCAGGTGAAGCTGTGATTGCAGCTAGACGAGAGGAACGGCGCGAGGCAACGGGCGTAAGCGTCGTCCCCGGTGAACTGAAGCATGCAGTCGTAGCAAGACGGGTTGCGATTGAGCAGCAAGCCGAAGGCCGGTCCGCAGCTGCCTTGAGAGCAACCGCTCGCTAGCTGATTCAGGTCATCCGCGCTGCACGCGTTGGCTCGAAACGCCGGGGAAGTTGCGGCGCTCGGACTACAACCGGGATACGCAGCGGGACACGTCGAACCGTTGCTGCAAACCTGCCCCTGACACGTCTCATTGGTCGCTGTGCAGTTCTCGCACAGGCTTCCAAACTGGCCGCACGCTTGATTGCCCGATCCGGGGCGACACTGTCCGTTGCCCGTGCAACAGCCCGCGCAGTTGTCGGGCCCGCAGTGAGTTCCGTTGTAGCAGAAGCCTTGAGGCGCACAGGCCTGACCGCTGCTCGAACAATTGCTGCAGGTGCCGCCGGAGGTACCGCACGCTTGGTCGCTGCGCCCATCGCGACAGACGCCGCTGGCGTCACAGCAGCCGTTGGGACACGTCGCCGAGCTGCAGCTAGGGACGAACGCACAGTATCCTCCCGGAACCGAGCACTGCAGACCGGAGCTGGTGCAGCTCCGACACTGTCCGCCGTCGCTCCCACACTGACCGTTGCTGGTACCGGGCTGACACGCACCGGACGCATCACAGCACCCACTACAGTTGGCGGGGCTACACGCGGGCGGAGGCCCCTCACACTTCCCGGAGACGCAGCCCTCCCCCTGAGCCGCACAGTTCGCGCAGCTCAGGCCACCAACGCCGCAGGCGTCGCTCGTGTCACCGGCGCGGCAAACCCCGGCCGTGTCACAACATCCAGCGCAGGACATATTCGAGCACTCCGGGGGCTTGCCCGCGCAGGCGCCCGCCTGACAGTCGAATCCTAGCTCGGCGCAGTCGGCACACAGCGCACCGCTCACACCACACGCGGTGATCTCGTCTCCCGACAAGCAAGCATTGGTCGCCGGATCGCAGCAGCCATCACAGGTGCCAGGCCCACAGTCCGGCGCACCACCCGCCCCCGCGTTGCCCGCGTTGCCCGCGTTACCGCCCTGACCTCCCACGCCGCCTCCGGCGTTGCCCCCCTGAGCACCCGAGCCTGCAATCCCCGCGGAACCGCCGCTCGCCCCGAAGCCACCACTGGCACCCGAGCCCGCGCTACCCGACCCCCCTCCAAAGCCACCGCTAGAGGCGCCGGCGGCGCCGCCCGTGGTTTCCTCGTCTTCCAAGTCGCTGCGGCCGAGACAGCCCGTGAGCAGCCCCGTAACCGCGACGACTGCCCAGAGCATCCCGCGCCTCATCCTGACATTCTACAACATCGCGGGGGCGCAGCGAGCGGCGCCAGCAATCCCGGGCTCCCCTAATCTACGCGGGAAGCCGATTTCAGCGCCGGAGCGACATGCGGGCCAACGCCTGCAGCGCCCCTTGATCGGCGTCCAGTCGCACCAACCCCAGCCCACCGCGGCGACCCAGGGTGAGCAGTACGGGTGAGTCAGCTCCGGGAGCCGTGGAGTCCGTACGTACCAGGCGACTCGGCTGGAACATCACGGCGAACGCGACTTCGAGCTTGGCTCGGCGGATCTGAGCAGCCAGCTCCGCGTGGGCCGCGAGCGACTTCTCGTCAGCGGCGTTCACCAGTTCGCTCAGCGCGGGGCCCGCCTCCTTGGCGATCGCGCCTCGGAACTTCGAGTCGCTGACCTGCCAGAGGAACTCGAAGCGCTTGGGTTCCACCTTCGCACCAGGTGGCAGCTTCGAAGCCTTCGGCTTCAGCTCAAAGCCAATGCGATCTGGCGCTGGAGAAACGTCCGGCGCTTTGCCTTTGCCAGCAGTCGTCTTGATTTGGCCAAGGAACTCCTCGAGAGGGTCGGCGAAGGCCTTGACCGACAGCAGCCCGCGCCCGTCCCGAATCCCCTTCTCGAGCTGCGCTTTGTCGGTCACGTCAGCGGCGACGAGCAGAGCGAGTTCATCGCTGCCTGCTGCTCGCCCTAGTCCAAACGCGAGCTGATTCCCGCGCCCCGTCGCCAACTCGTTCAGCACCCCTTGCAGGCGCTTCTTGTCCGACTCGGCCAAGCGTGCGTCGAGCAGCTTCGCGAAAGTCTCCTCGGTAGCCTTCGCGCTCTCGAGTCGGCCTGCAGCGCTGCTTTGAGTCAGCAGCGCCAGGCTTGTGCCACGCGGCAACGACTTGAGCAACGTCAAGTCCCCAGTGGGCATGTCGGCGACCAACTGCTTGGCCTCGCCGCTGGCTTTGGGCGTCAGCTGTAGCTCGGCTTCCAAATGCCGATCGCCAGGCGTCACGATCAACTTCGCCTGCTGTGACCCCTCTACGATGGCGACCAGATCGTCAACGGCGCTCTCGATGCCGAGCAGCGCCGCAGCCGGATCCCCGAAGTCAGGCGCGCGACCACCGCGTGCCTTGCGCGCCTGCAAATCCATCTCCTGAAGCTGCTCGCGGCGCTTTTTCCACGCGGCTTTAATGCGCTTGGCGATCGGTCCCGCCAGCGCCTTCTCCGAGGCAATGGCAACGACTGGTTCCTTGGGCGCCGCCTGCTTGGTCAGCGTCCGGACCGCATACGGTCCGGCCTTGTCGAGCGCCTCGGACACATTTCCAACGAGCAGATAGTTGCCCAGCACGCCCATGCCCAGCACCTCGGCGTTGCCTGGGTTCTTGGGGGTGAGCATGTTGATCTGCGTTTCGTCGTTCCGCTTCACATCGAAACGCGCATCAGCGCCCTTCGTCACCGCAGCCAATAGCTCGCGACCGCTCCGCAAATGCACCGCGAGCACGAGGCCCGGATCGCCGTCGCCCAAGTCTATCAGTGCACCGACCACCGGGAGGTCAGCATCGATGCTGGAGGCCGCTGTGGGAGGCAGTCCCGTGAGCGTGGTCACCAGGATCGGGTAGTTGGCAGGCAACAGCGCCGCCCCCGCTCCGGCCAGCCCTCTAAGTTCCTTCCAGGTCCCCTCGGGCTTCGCGACGAAGACGTCCGCAACCAGGCTCTCGGGCGCGGGAACGGGCGAGAGATCTTCAACCGGTGCCGCGGACGCTTGAGGCTTGCTCTGGGTGTCGTCGTCGCAACCGACGACGCCGCACAGCGCGGCGCCCAACACCAGGGGTAGGAATCCTCGAACGAGGTAAGAGGTGCGGCGTCCCGCACCACGGCGAGCGTAGCGATTCATTGATTACTTCCGAGATTCGTAGGCGTTGTCCGAACAAACGGCGGCCCGCGCACGCGCCGCGCACCAGCGACAGGGCGTCTCTGCGTGCGGAAACGCGAGCGATGCGGTTTGCACCAACGTGACCACGGAGAGACGCCCAGACCGATCGGAGCTCAGAACGGGATGTCGTCGTCGCCGCCGCCGTAGTCCATGTCGTCGTAGCCACCACCGCCGCCAGAGGGCTCGTTGTAGCCGCCACCGGCGCCACCACCGCTGCCACCACCGCTGCCGCCGCCGCCACCGCCACCGCCGCCGTAGCCGCCGCCGCCACCACCACCGTAGCCGCCCTCATCGCGGCCACCGCCGCCGCCGCCACGTCCGGCGAGGATCACCTCGCGGGCAACGATTTCCGTGCGGTAACGCTTTTGACCCTCAACCTCGTAGCTGGAAGTGCGGAGGCTGCCTTCCACGAAGAGGCGTGTCCCCTTGGTCAGGAACTTGCCAAGCGCCTCACCACGCTTGCCCCACACAACCACGCTGTGCCACTCCGTGCGCTCCTGACGAACCCGGTTCTTGTCGAGGTAGGTCTCGCTGGTGGCAAGTCGTAGCTTGAGCACCGCCTGCCCTCCTCCAGTCATCCTCAGCTCCGGATCGGCTCCGAGGTTTCCGAGTAGCATCACGCGGTTCAATCCTTCGGCCATGGGTACTCCTCGTGTCAGCTGCCAGTCAGCCAACAACCTTTTCTAGCGGTATGAGTTCGTTGATCGACACGCTGGCCTGGGCGAGCGTGCGGGCTCTTGAGCCCGGAGTGGTCTGGTGCTCGCGTCACGGCCGCGCGTCAAGCAACCTAGTGCTGTCCCGCTCCCGCGTTTGACAAACAATGTCAGCGCTTGAGGTGCTGCGTGAGCACGGCCGCCGCCGCCGACAGCTAATTAGCGTACGTCTTCGCCGAGTTCCCGAAGCAACCCAACCACTTCGCCGCGAATCAACCTCAGCTGCTCGAGGGTGCCAGAATCACTCGCCGACGGTGGCGCGGCGACCTGGACCACCTGCTCCTCGACCGCTGGCTCGGCGCTCACCGCACCATCCCGCAGTCGTTTGCGCGCGCCCGCGATGGTGTAGCCCTGGTTGTAGAGCAGATCCTTGACTCGCAGCAGCTTGTCGACGTCTCGCCGAGAGTAGATGCGCTGGCCCTTGCGCGACTTCTGCGGACGTATCGTGCGAAACTCCGTCTCCCAGTAGCGCAGCACGTGGGGCTCGACGCCAACAATCTCCGAGACTTCGCCGATGCGATAGTAGAGCTTTACGGGCGGTCGCTTCTCGTTAGCCACGGACTACTTGGGTGCCGCGCCCGGCGTGGGAACGCAATGGCTAACCGCGTCGGCCGCGCTTCTTTTCGCCCGCCAGCAACACCTTCACTCGCCGTGATCGGCGGAGAGCGAGGCAGCGTGACTCGGGTTGCTTGGACTCGAGGCGTCTGGATCCGAGGCCGCGCTGGGATCAGAGCGCAGTTCATCCTCGCTCAGGTCGGCGTTCAGCGCCTGCTTCAGCAGCTGACTCGCTTTGAAGTTCAGCACTCGACGCTCGGTGATCACGATGGGTTCACCGGTCTGCGGGTTGCGGCCCTGTCGCTGACGTTTGTCGCGCAGCACGAAATTGCCGAACCCAGAGATCTTGATCTTCTCCCCGCGTGCCAGGGTTTCCTTCATGGTTTCGAATACGTCGTCCACGAGGTCCGCGGACTCCTTCTTCGAATACCCCCCACCAGCATCGGTGTAGACGGCGTTTACGATATCAGCCTTCGTCATGTCCGAACCCCCAGCCTCGAGCTCGTCTCGTTGGTGTCGGGGTCTAACGCGTCCACCCGACTCTCCGCACCCCGGACTCGAGTAGCGTAGCGTGGGACACCAAAAAGTCCATAGGTAACGGGAAGCTACGAGACCCGGGCTAGTGGCCGCTACAGAACTCCCGAGGGACAGAGCGGGTCGGCTGGCGACCGAATGCAGAACGGGCGAGACCCTGGCCGATGCCAGTGGAGTCCCGCCCGCTGCTAGTTTGTAGCTGTTTTCAGCTGGCTGAAGCCGCGCCAGGCAGCCGCTCCGGTTGCGGGGCCTTCTCGCCGCGCGACAGCAACTGCTCCGAAGTCACCGTCCACGCTACATAACCATAGCCCAGGGCGAAGAGCATCGTGAACGGGGTGGCGAACCAGTGTCCCGTCTCCACCGACGCAACCACGCTCGCGATGCTGATCAGCGTCAGACCGATCTCGACGAAGGGTAGCTGCGCTGCTTGACGGTACCGCCCGAGTTGGCTGCCACGCTTCGGGGTGCGGACGAACTCACCGCTCATGCTGCGCAATCCGTCGACGACCGCGCGGGTGAGGTGTGGACTCAAGCCGGCGCCAAGCGCGATCAACGCTGGCAGCTTCTTGAGCGCGCCGAACACTGAGCGCCCCTGAGCGCGTTCCGCGAGGCAGTAGAACGTCGCGAGCGAGCCCGTGGCACCGAAGCAAAGCGGAAGGTCCACAATGAACATCGTTCCGACATCCACGGCAGGCATCAGCACCAGTGCCGGGAGGATCAAGATGCTGAGCAGCAGCATCAGCGGGTAAGCGAAGTGAGGCGTTAAGTGAAAAAAGGCCTCGAGGCGCTGAGAGCGGCTGAGATCCGCCCGCATCACTCGACCCAGCAACTTACGCGCGGTTTGCACAGTGCCCTTCGCCCAGCGGTACTGCTGGGCGCGGAACGCGGAGAGATCCTCGGGCAGCTCAGCGGGCGTCAACACGTCCGGACGGTAGATGAAGCGCCAGCCCTTGAGCTGCGCCCGGTACGACAGGTCCAAGTCCTCCGTCAGCGTGTCGTGCTCCCAACCGCCAGCCTCGTGGATCGCGGCCGCCCGCCAGATCCCGCCCGTGCCGGAGAAGTTGAAGTAGCAACCCGCGCCGTAACGAGCGCGGTTCTCCACCATGTGGTGGCCGTCGAGCATCAGCGCCTGGACGCTGGTCAGCAGGTTCTGGTGACGATTCATGTGACCCCAACGGGTCTGCACCATCGCAACTTCGGGCGACTGGAAGTGCGGCGCAACGTCACGCAGGAATCCGGGCTGCGGCACGAAGTCCGCGTCAAAGATCGCGATCAGCTCCCCTTTGGCGCGTGCGAGACCGAAGTCCAGGGCGCCCGCCTTGTAGCCATGGCGGTCGGGCCGTCGCATGTAGCTGATGTCCAGGCCTTGGCTCGCGAGCTGGGCAACCTTGGCCTCTGCGATCCCGCGAGTCTCGTCGCTGGAGTCATCCAGCACCTGAATTTCGAGACGATCCGCCGGGTAGTCCACCTTGGCGACCGCATCGAGCAGGCGCTCCACGACGGTGGCTTCATTGTAGAGCGGGAGCTGAATCGTGACCTTCGGCAGCTCGGCGTCGCTCAGGGGAGCGACATCACCCACCGCTTCGATGCGACGGCGATGGCGCCAACAGCTGAAGACCAGGTGCAAGCGGTGCAACCCGTAGGTGCAGAGCAACAGCAGAATCGCGAAATAGAGAACGACGAAGACGGTAACCATAGGCGCTTGATTGCTCGACTACCATCGCGCTCCACGGCAAATGTCATTACAATGTAATTCTTTGCACGAAGCTGTCGCCAGGAGAATCCTTCTGTCATTTCAGTAAGTTGCGCGCGAGGTACGAAATCTGAAGGACTCACGGACGGCCCTCTCGGCGAAACATACGGGAGCGAATTCATATCCGCGCGAAAACGTAAGGCGCTCCCTCACCCCCAAGAACAGACACGCGATAGCTCAACGCGTCATCACCAGGGTTGGCTGGGGGGGAGGCGCGACGGCGTCGAGGAACGCTGTGTCGATTTGTTCAGCGAATCACAGATACGCTTCACTAGCTCCCCTGACGGATCAGCCGAAGCCCGTGAGCACTCAAAACTGAGCAAACCCGATGCCCACGCCAAGCACGACCAAGATGTGCAGCGACTTTTCGTCGTCTTGCAGGTCGTACCGGTCCTCGTTCACCAAGCGACTGCCGAAGCCTGGGGCGGTGTCGGAGTCGAAGCCTTGGTCGCCCCCGTCGCCACCGATCAGCGTGGGGACGTCGCAGGTTTCATCACGCTCGACTGTCACCGTGTCAAAGCGGCTGAGCGTGAAGGTGAGGAAGGGTTCGACGCGGAACCCTCCGCTGACGGGGATCTGCATGCCACCCCCGACGCGGAAACCAGTGCCCGAGTAGTTCACCGAGTTATCGCAGGTCGCGCTGTCGATGTGGGAGACGGTCATGTTGGCCGTCATTTGATGAAGCAACAGCCCAACCTCTCCATACGCACCAAAATCTCCCGGCTGCGTACCGAGCATCAAGCCCAGTCCAGCACCGGTCGCGTAGGTCGTCGTTTCGACCTTTGAGTCTCCAGTGGTCACGACGTTGTTGAACAGCGTGCCCGCCTTGAGGTTGTAGCCCTCCAACATGAGGAACGGCGTGAAGAACTTGGCGAAGCGATAGCCACCACGCAGCTCCGCACCGCCACCAGGCTGGAACTGATCGCTGATGGGGATCGAGCTCTGATCGACTGGGTGCTTCCCGATATCGCCCGTCGGAACGGCCCCGCCAACGTGTAGCGCGACATAGAAGCCGCGGGGCGCGACCCCGTCGCCGACGACGCTCGGCGGTGGTTCGGGCGCCGGCGGCTGGTCGGGTGTGCCTGTCGGCTGCGGTTTTGGAGTGCTTCCCGGGGTGGCGAACGCGGTGCCATCGGGCTTCAGCTCGATGTTCATGTCGAGCTTCTGGCGCTCGACCAGGTTCACCTTGCGCGTCTCGGTGGCGTATCCCGGCGCGCTGACTTCGATCACCCGCTCTCCCGGGTTCGAAGGACGATCGACACCAATGACGGCCGTAGAGAGCTCGACGCCATCGAGCTTCAACGTGAGGCCCTCGATTCCGCTGGGTTCGATCTGGATGCGCAAGCTGGGAACGCGGGGGAGCAACGCGGTGAGTTCCTTGGCGCCATCATTCTGCGCCTGGACGAACGCGTTTGGAGCGGACGCTTCGAGCTTCACCCGCTCGAGCTTGCGGTAGGTCTCCGCTGCTTCCACCAAGCGACCAAGCTTCTCTTGGGAACGCGCGATGTAGAGCAAGTGGATCGGCGCGTCGTAGAGGGCCTGGGCGCGGCTGACCTTGTCCAGCGCATCAGCGTACTTCTCGTGCTCGTAGGCTTCGATACCCGCGTTCGCCAGCGAGCGGGCGGTCGCTTTGTCCGCCGCGCTCTGAGCGAGCAAGGGAGATGCGATGCCGAGGCTCGAAACGAAAGCGACGAGTCCCGTCCATCGCTTCAGCCGCGCTCGAGCGCTCAGCATGTGCGGTCCTGCTTGAGGACCGATCGAATTCCCCATCGCTCCGAAGTAGAGCGGTCCTTGCCCAGCGGGGTCAAGCCCGGCAGCGGCTGAACTTTCAGTACCCGATGTCGCGACCCGTTGATGCTGGCGGCGGCTTGACTTTGGGAGTCGTGTCCGGCTTGGGCGGAGTGCTCGTCGCCTTGGGCGTTGGATTGCGAACGGGCTTCGCCGTGGCAGCCGCCACGGGTTTGCTCGGGGTGTGCGGCGCCACCGAGGGCGCCGCAGCCACCGAAGCCGGCGGCGCTGAGGAGCCGCCAGCCGCGTCTGCAGCCGGAGCCTCGGCAACGGACGGAGTGGGCGCCGCGGAGGTAGCCGGGTCAGCGACGGAAGTTGCGGGCGCGGCTCCCCCGAGCGGGTCGATGGCGGGCTCGCTCCTCGCGGCACCGGTGCGACTCATCGCAAAAGCGCCGATCGCCGCCACAGTCAACAGCGCCGCCCCACCCGCGACCCACACAGCAGGGCTCTTTTTGGGGCGCGACTCGGCGGTCGAGTTCTGAGTGAACTCGGTCACCGTTTGCGCGGGGAAACCGGCGCTGGTGTCTGGCAGGCTGGGATTGCTCAGGCGAATCATAGCGCCTTCGCCTGATGACGTGATGGGTGCGACACCGAACGCCGCCGCCAACGCGGCGACCAGCTCGACCGCGCTCTGGAAGCGCGCGTCAGGTTCCCGGTTGAGCGCGCGAGCCACCCAGTCGTCGAATCCCCGAGGAAGCGTGGGGTTGACGCTGCTCGGCGGTGGCGGGTCGATCGTGCAGATCTTCACCAACAAGTCCCCGACCGCCTCTCCCACGAAGGGCAGCTCTCCGACCACGCAGCGATACACGATCACACCAAGGCTCCAGAGATCGGAGCGCTGGTCGACGGTGCGCAAGCCGCGCGCTTGCTCTGGGCTCATGTAGTAGGGAGTGCCAAGCACAGAACCCGTACGCGTCGAGGAGCTGGCTTGGGCCCCCTTGTCCAGGAACTTGGCGATGCCAAAGTCGACGACCTTGACCAGGTCCCGCTGATCCTCCGCATCCCAAACCAGAAACACGTTCTCCGGCTTGAGATCGCGGTGAACGATGCCCTGCTCGTGGGCGCGGGTCAGCGCGCGACTCACTTGGCTGACCACGCTGATGACCTGCTCGGGGGCGAGCACACGTTCGCGATCGAGACGAGCGTCTAGCGGCTCACCGTCCAGGAACTCCATCACGATGTACGGCCGACCATCGGCGCCTACGCCGTGGTCGTAGACCTGCACGACATGCTTGCTGTTGAGGCGCGCCGCTGCGTGTGCCTCGTTGATGAAACGTTGCCGCGCTTCGCTGCTCGCCGCGTGTTCCGCCTCGATGAACTTCACCGCGACCCGGGTCCCGAGAGATGCGTGCACGCCTTCCCAGACGGAGCCCATACCGCCGCGCCCCAACAGGCGCGTCAGCTGATACTTGTCCGCGACCAGCTCAGTCGGAGGCGTCTCGTCGGTCACCACAGCAAACTCCAGGGTACTTGCGGCCTCGTGCGGCCGCAACTTCCCACGCAGGCGCAAGAGCCACTCAGCGAACTCAATCCCGTGCCCCGTCACTGCGCCTTCGAAAGCGCCGTCTCCGCTCAACCGGACAAGCTGTCGAGCGCTGCTCTGAAAACGCGGCGTTTGCACGGCAATTGGCACACATCGGCGCAGGTCGGAGAACGGTCTTGGGTGGCCGCGCACTTCACGCTACACGACCCGCCATGGCTACGCGGCTGTTTGAGGCGGGAGATCCCGACGTCCTCTACATCATCGATTTGAGCGGCTACGTGTTCCGCTCCTACCACGCGATCGCGCCGCTGACCTCGCCCTCGGGAGAGCCGACCCACGCCGTGTTCGGCACCGTGAACATGCTGGAGCGCCTGGTAAGGCAATGTCGGCCGTCGATGCTCGCCGTCGCGATGGACGCCAAGCGAGGGAATTTCCGCACCCAGATCTATCCACAGTACAAAGCCAATCGGCCTCCCGCCCCCGAAGACCTCAAGCAACAAATGCAGCGCTGCGGCGAGGTGATCGCCGCCTTCAACATCCCGATCCTGATCGAGGACGGCGTGGAGGCGGATGATTTGATCGCCACCGCGGTCAAAGAAGCGCGGGCGCGCAAGCTGAAGGTCGTGGTGGTGAGCGCTGACAAGGACCTGATGCAGCTCGTCGGCCCCGACGTGGTGCTGTGGGACACGATGCGCAATCGCGTGTTTGGCGTCCCTGAAGTCGAAGAGCGATTCGGCGTCGGCCCCGCTCAACTCCGAGATCTATTGGCGCTGATGGGCGACACCTCGGACAACGTGCCCGGAGTCCCGTCCGTCGGTCCCAAGACCGCGCGCGACTTGCTGGTCGAATACCAGACGCTGGAGGGCATCTATCAGCACGTCTCGGAAATCAAGCGCAAGAAGCTCAAAGAAACCCTCGCCGAGTACAAGGATCAGGCGTTCCTGAGCCGCGATCTCGTAACGCTGAAGGATGACTGCGAGATCCAGTTCGATCGAGAACACCTGCGCTACGGTGGACGGGACCTCAACACGCTGCGCGGACTCTACACCGAGCTCGGCTTCACCCGGCACCTGTCGGCGCTAGATCAAGAGGAGCAGTACGCCGCAGTGGCCCAAGGCGGTGACGGCCCCGTGGACCCGGAGCCGAAGGAATCCTTCCAGATTGAAGCAGAGTGCGTCGTTTCCCCGGAGAAACTGCGGGCGCTGGTTGCCGAAGCCAAGAAAGCCGGCCGCTTCGGGCTTCATGTACAGGGCGACGTCGAGCAAGCCCCCAGCAGCACGAGCCTGGTCGGCATCGGCTTCTCCATCGACGGCGCCCGTGGCTACTACGTCCCCCTCGCACACCGCACCTTGGACGCCCCGAAGCAAATCCCCATGGATATTGCCAGGGAGCTACTTGGTCCCCTGCTCGCAGACAGCCGCGTGAAGAAGAGCTGCCATCGCACACGCAGCGACGAGCTACTGCTAAAGCGACATGGTTTCAGCTTGGCAGGCGTGGCGTTCGACGCCAGCCTCGCGAGCTACTTGCTCGACCCGGAGTCCCCTCCAGAGCTGCCCGCCGTGATCGTGAGAGAATTCGAGGCGCCGTTTCAGACATTCGACACGCTAACCAAGAAGCCGAGACAAAAGCCGATCCCCTTTGGGGAGGTCGGTGTTGGAGAGGCGGCGACCCACGCGGGCGCCGCGGCCGCGTTCGTGCTCCGTCTCTGGGATCGCCTGGCGCCACGCATCGCCGACGAGGGTATGACCGAGGTGCTGGACGAGCTCGAGCTGCCTCTCGCCTCGGTGCTGAGCGAGATGGAAGGGCTCGGCGTGCTTGTGGACATCCCGAAGCTGAAAGCCCAGGGCAAGCAAATCGAGAAGGAGCTAGTCAGGCTCGAGAAGCAAGCCCACGAAATCGCGGGCAAGGACTTCAACGTCGGCTCCCCGCGGCAGCTTGAGACGCTGCTGTTCGATGAGCTGAAGCTGAAACCGATCAAGCGCACCAAGACGGCCCGCTCAACCGACGCGGCGACGCTGGAGGCGCTGGCGGAGCAACATCCGCTGCCCGCGGTGATCCTCGAACACCGTCAGCTCGCGAAGCTGAAGAGCACTTACATCGACACGCTGCCGACCTTGGTCAACAAGGACACGGGCCGCATCCATACTCGCTGGCGCCAGACGGTTGCGGCGACCGGACGCATCAGCTCCGCGGATCCGAACCTGCAAAACATTCCCATCCGCACGGAACTGGGGCGCAGCATCCGCAGCGCGTTCATCGCTCCGCCAGGACATGAACTCGTGAGCGGCGACTATTCGCAGATCGAGCTTCGGGTGCTCGCCCACCTGAGCCGAGACGAAGTCCTCATCGACGCCTTCAACTCCGGTCAGGACATCCACACGCGAACTGCGATGGAGATCTTCGAGGTCGACGAGGAAGACGTCGACTCAGAGCTGCGACGGCGGGCAAAAGCCGTCAACTTCGGCGTCATTTACGGGCAGGGAGACAGCGGTCTCGCCAAGAGCCTGGGCATCACCCGGGCGGAGGCGAGCTCGTTCATCGCCGCCTACTTCCGCCGCTACCGCGGGGTTCGGACGTTCATGGACGAAACCCTGGAGCACGCCCGCGCTGGCGGCTCCGTGCGTACGATGCTCGGTCGCCGCCGCCTGGTGCCGGATCTGCACAGCGCGAATCGTGCGAAGCGCTTCGCTGCGGAGCGCATCGTCATGAACACACCCATCCAGGGCACCGCGGCGGACCTGCTCAAGCTGGCCATGCTCGCGCTGTCGGAACCCGTGACACCGGGCTCGCGCATGATCCTGACGGTGCACGACGAGCTGGTGTTCGAAGTGCCCCACGCAGAAGTTGCCGAGGCCAGCGCGGCCATCAAGGACGCCATGGAAAACGTCTACGCCTTGGACGTCCCGCTGGTGGTCGAAGTCGGTCATGGTGCGAGCTGGACCGAGGCCCACTGACAGCGACTGGACACAGCTCTCAGCGTCTTCTAGCTTCCTGCGGCCTGCCTTTCTTACGCAATGTCCTCCACACAGCCCCACGAGCTCACCGACGTCGCCATCATCGGCGCAGGCCTGACAGGCCTGTCGGCGGCTCATCGGCTGGAGGCTCGAGGCCGTGACTACCGCCTGCTCGAACGCCTGCCGCACGTCGGTGGCCACGCCATCACGCTAGAAGAGGCGGGCTATCGCTTCGATCGCACCGGCCACCTCCTGCACTTGCGCGACGCTCGCATGCGCGAGCGTGTGCTCTCATGGATTGGTCCCTACGTGGAGGTGCAGCGGCGGAGCGCGGTGTTCAGTCACGGCGTCTACACCCGCTACCCTTATCAGGCGAACACCTTCGGCTTGCCGCCCCAGGTCGCCAACGACTGCCTCATGGGCTTCATCGAAGCTCACTTCCGCAAGGAAAAGCCTGCGGCTTGCAACTTCGAAGAGTTTTGTCGCCTAAACTTTGGCGACGGGATCAGTGACCACTTCATGATCCCGTACAACTCCCGCCTGTGGGGCGTCCACCCCAAGGAAATCACCGCGGAGTGGTGTCAGCGCTTCGTGCCGCTACCCAAGCTGGAAGACGTGGTGGCGGGCGCGGTCGGTTTGAACGACCGCGAACTCGGCTACAACACGCACTTCGTCTACCCCAAGCTCGGCATCGGCGCGTTACCTCAAGGCATGCTGGACGCGCTGCCCGCGCAAAGCCGTGGCGAGCGCTTGCTGCTCCAGGCGCAAATAACCCACGTCGATAGCGCTCAAAAGCAGCTCGTACTCAGCGATGGTCGCGAGATCGCGTATCGGCACTTGATCAGCACCGCGCCCCTCGATGTCCTGCTCGGCTTGATGGAGCTCCCGGAAGAAGTCTCTCGAGCCGCGGCGCAGCTGCGCTGCACCCTGCTCTACTACCTCGACGTCGCGAGTAGCGCTCCCGCAGGGAAACCGCTGCACTGGGCTTACGTCCCAGAGGAGCGCTATCCCTTCTATCGAGTCGGCTGCTACTCGAACTTCAGCCCCGCGATGGCACCGCCTGGGGGCTCCTGTTACTACGTCGAGCTTGCGAGCCGTGAAGCGCCAGACCTCACCAAGCTGCTGCCCGAAGTGACCTCCGGCTTGGTGGAGATGGGTCTCCTCCCAAGCGCTGACGCCCTCGCTTTTGCGCGGCTACGTCGCATCGATCACGCCTACGTGATCTTCGACCACAACTACTACGGGGCGCTGAACGTGATCCGCCCCTACCTCGAGAGCCAGGGCATCGTTTCCGCGGGGCGCTACGGGGACTGGAACTACTCATCCATGGAAGATGCGCTGCTCTTCGGTGAGCGCGCCGCCGACCAGCTATCCGAGAACGCATGAAGCCCGAAGTCTCCATCGTCATCCCCATCTACAACGAGGAAGCCATCCTGCATGCTGCCGTCGTCGATCTACGCGAGCGCCTCAAGCCCCTGAACTGGGACTACGAAGTGATCCTCGCGGAAAATGGCTCGAAGGATCGCACCCTGGAGATCGCCGAGCAGCTCAGCCAGAAGTACCCCGAAGTGCGCTACCTCAGCGCTGGAGAGCCAAACTACGGCCTGGCGTTGCGACGCGGGATCCAGGACGCCCGGGGCACCTACGTGCTGTGCGACGAGATCGATCTGTGCGATACGGACTTTCACCAGGAGGCGGTCGCCATATTGCGAGCCGAGCGAGCGCAGCTCGTGATCGGGTCGAAGCTCATCGCAGGCGCCGAAGACGAGCGCCCCTGGGCGCGCCACGCCGCTAGCATCGTGTACACCTCGCTCCTGCGGGCGCTGCTCGGCTTCAAGGGCACGGATACTCACGGACTCAAGGCGTTCCGCCGCGACAAGCTGCTCGACTTGGTGAACGCCTGCGTCGTCGACAAGGACGTCTTCGCGAGCGAGTTCGTGATCCGCGCCTACCGCGCCAACGTCGAGATCTTGGAGATCCCGGTGCGCGTGATGGAAAAGCGACCGCCGTCGATCAACCTCTTCAAGCGCGTCCCCAACGTGTTGAAGAGCGTGGTCAAGCTGACCGTCGCGATTCGCATGCGCTAGGCGCCTGGCACTACCAGCGCTCGATGCGCCAGCCGCGGCGCCGGGCGATGCGATTGAGCCGGGAGTCGGGGTTGACGGCGATGGGCGTCTCGACGCGCTCGAGCAGCGGTAGGTCCGTGATGCTGTCCGAGTAGAAGACCGCGCCGTCGAGGCTCACGCCGTGGCGCTCTGCTTCACGCTCGGTCAGGGTGATCTTACCTGGGCCGTAGCACATCGGCTTCTCCACCTTGCCGGTGAAGCGACCGTCAGCGACTTCGATGCGCGTGCAGATCACGTGCTCGATGCCGAGCTCAGCCGCTAGGGGCAGCGCGGCGTACGGCGTCGCACCAGTGACGATGGCGACCCAGTCACCCGCCTCCTGATGCTCCGCAACGGCGCGCCTGCCCGCCTCACAGATCAGCGGTCGCACATACTCCGCGTAGACCTCGCGCATGGTCTCTTCCAGCCAGTCCTCGCGCTTGCCCTGAAAGCCCCGCATGGCCTGCTCCGCCACGCGCTCCGCATCCACCACGCCGAACGTGTACTGCAAGAGCCACCACGCCACGCGCAGGGCGTCGCGCTTGCGTACGCGCCCGCGATCGCGCTGGTGCCGCATGTAGAGCGTGGCAGTGTCCTTGCGGATCAGCGTTCGATCCATGTCGAACAGCGCTGCGCGGGAACCGCCCGTGTGCTTGAAATCGCTCATCGCTTCGTCTTCGTGTACGTACAGCGAGAGCCTCAGGATGCAAGCCCTACCCATCGACGAAGTGCTGCCGGAGATCGCCGCGCGTCTGCGTGAAGCGGGCCGCGTCGTGATCGAGGCGCCTCCTGGCGCGGGCAAGAGCACCCGTGTGCCCCTCACGTTGCTCGAACAGCTCCCGCCAGGTTCTCGGGTTTGGGTGAGTGAGCCCCGGCGTCTGGCTGCACGGCTCCTGGCGAACCGTGTTTCGAGCGAGCTCGGTCAGCCGCTTGGAGATCCCGTTGGTTACGCCGTGCGCTTCGAGCGCCGCGTGACCCAAGGCACCCGCCTGATCTACGCGACCACCGGCGTGCTCTTGCGCGAGCTGTTCACTGGGCGTAGGCGCGACATCGCAGCCGTGGTGCTAGATGAAGTCCACGAGCGCAGCGTCGAGATCGATCTCTTGCTTGCGCTGCTGCGTGAAGAGTGCCGGCAACGCCCCGAGTTCAAGCTGGTGGTGATGAGCGCAACGCTCGACGCCGAGCCCATCGCGGAGCTCTTGAGCGATGAGACGCGCGGCGCTTGCCCGCGGGTGCGCAGCGCCGGGCGTGTATTCCCCTTGGAAATCATGCATCAGCCGCAACTCGACGACCGGCCCCTCGAGAAGCAGGTGGTGAGTGCCGTGCGCCATCACCTGCGCCAGGGCCCGCAAGGCCACGTGCTGGTGTTCCTGCCTGGCGCGCGGGAGATCCGAGACTGCCACGCGGCCCTCGAGCCCCTGGCGCGTGACGCGGGCTTCATCACCTGTGATCTCCACGGCGATCTCGACCTCAAGCAGCAAGACCAAGCAGTCAGCGACAGCGCCACGCGCAAGGTGGTACTCAGCACCAACGTCGCCGAGTCGTCAGTCACTGTGCCGGGGACCACCGGCGTGATCGACTCGGGCCGTGCCCGGGTCGCACGCCACTCTCCGTGGACCGGCCTGCTCAGCCTGAAGCTCGAGAAGATCAGCCAGGCCTCTGCCACTCAGCGCGCAGGCCGTGCGGGCCGCACCGCACCTGGGCTCGTGCAACGCCTCTACACGGCTGGCGATCTCAGCACGCGGCCAAGCTTCGACACGCCTGAGATCTTGCGCGCCGATCTGGCAAGCTTGCTGCTTGAACTCGGCTGTGCGGAGCTGAGCGTTTCAGAGCTGGGTTGGCTCTCAGCGCCTCCGGAGGCAGCGCTGCGCGACGCCGAACGGCTGCTCAGCTGGCTGGGTGCGCTGAAGGGCGACCGCGCGACGGAGCTCGGGCGACGCATGCAGCACTTGCCGCTGCCTCCACGGCTAGCTCGGGCTCTGATCCGCGCGGAAGAGCTCGAAGTACCGGCCAGCGGCGCCTTGGCCGTCGCGCTCTTGAGCGAGCGGGACATCCTGGCGCGTTCGCCGGTCGGGCACTCGAGGGGGCCACATACGCTAGATGCCAGCGGGGATTCAGACATCGCCGAGCGCATGGAGCGCTTTCAGCTGTGCCGCGAAGATCGTTTCAGTCATCACAGCGCGCGGAGCCTGGAGCTGAATCTGGCTGCAGTGAAGAGCGTGGCCCGAGCGGAGGCCCAGCTCCGGAAGGCGCTGGCTGGCAAGGGCGAAGTCAGGGACAGCTGTCCGCTCGCAGAAGTGGACGCACGCGTCAGCCAAGCGCTGCTGTCCGGCTTTCCCGATCGCGTGGCGGCGCGCCGGCTCTCCACGGCTGGCAAAGGAGTGAGCCGCGATTTGACCTTCATGAGCGGCCAAGTCGCCAGGCTCTCGGAGCAGAGCGTCGTGCACGAAGCGCAGCTCCTGCTTGCGCTGGACGTTGCGGATCGGCGCGGAGCGGCTGGTCCCGAGGTGACTCAAGCTTGCGTCGTCGAAGAAGACTGGCTGTTCGAAGCCTACCCAGAGTTGTTCACCGACAAGGACGAGCTGTGGTTCAACCCGGACACGGCGCGAGTCGAGCGCATCGCGCGCATGTACTACGGCTCGGTCTGCATCGACGAACGCAAGGCGCCGGCGGCACCAGGCCCCGAGGCGACGCAGGTCCTCAAGGAGTGGGTACTCACCCGTGGTCTGAAGCAGCTCGACCCGAAGGACCACTTGGGTGAGCTAGCAGCTCGCATCGCGCTCTGTCTCCAATCAGACGCCTCGCTCAGCGGCTCTGCGCCGCACAGTGACTCTGCGCCGCACAGTGACTCTTCGCGGCGCAGTGACTCTTCGACAGCGCCTCCCCCCCAAACTCGAGAGAGCTTGCTGGAGCTTTGCCTCGGGGAAGCGGTAGACTTGAGTGCGTTCAAGTCTCAGGAGGTCGCAGACGTCGCTCAGAGCCTCTTGCCCGCCGAGCTCGTCGCCGCGCTCTACCGGGATGCGCCAGCGGAGATCACGCTGAAGGGTGGCCGCAAGGCGCAGGTTCACTACACGGGTGGCAGCGGGCCCTGGGTGCAGTCCTTCTTGCAGGACTTCTTCGGCAGCACCCAGACTCCGTCCATCGCCGGCGGACGCGTTCCCCTCACCTTGCACCTTTTGGCACCGAATCGTCGCGCCATCCAGGTCACGCAAGACTTGGCGGGCTTCTGGCAGCGCGCCTACCCCGAGCTCCGGCGCCAGCTCAGCCGTCGCTATCCCCGCCACGAGTGGCCCGAAGACGGCGCCAACGCGACGCCACCTGCCCCGCGGCCGCCGAGACCGCGCGGAAAGAAGTAGCCCACGGACTCAGAGCTTCTTCTTGAGGCGCGCCAAGAGCTTCAACGCGTCGAGCGGCGTCAACCGGTCCACGTCGACATTGCGTAAGGTATCGAGCACCTCGTGCCCCTTGGCGTCTGGCTCAGGTGCCGCGAACAGGTCCAGCTGAGGCCGCGCGCGGTGCTTCTTCGGCATCGGCGCATCGCCTGCTGTCGCCTCCCGTTGCCCGCTCTCGAAGGACTCGAGCAGGCCCCGCGCTCTGCCTAGCACCGCCTCAGGGATCCCTGCGAGCTTCGCCACTGCGATGCCGTAGCTGCGGCTCGCAGCGCCGCTCACCAGCCGATGCAGGAACACGATGTCCCCGTCGAGCTCCCGCGCGCTCACGCTGTGGTTCGCCACGTGTTCGCTGTTCTGTCCGAGCTCCGTGAGCTCGTGATAGTGGGTCGCGAAGAGCGCGCGGCAACCGATGGCTTCGTCCAGGTGCTCCGCAACGGCCCACGCAATCGCGAGGCCGTCGAAGGTCGAAGTGCCGCGCCCGATCTCGTCCAAGATCACCAAGCTGCGATCCGTCGCTGAGCGGAGGATGTCCGCCGTCTCGCGCATCTCCACCATGAAGGTGCTCTCACCCCGCGCGAGGTTGTCACTGGCGCCGACGCGCGAGAGCACTCGGTCTACCAGGCCAATACGCGCGCGTTTCGCAGGCACGAAGGAGCCGAGCTGCGCCAGGATGGAGATCAGCGCCACCTGCCTGAGCAAGGTGCTCTTGCCCGCCATGTTCGGGCCCGTAACGATCCACAGGCGCTCTCGCTCGGCATCCAGGCTCACGTCGTTGGGGACGAAGCGCCCGAGCGCCGCCAGGCGCTCCACCACCGGGTGCCGCGCATCCACCAGCTCCAGGCGCTTGCTATCATCTATTTCCGGACGGCAATAGTCATGGCGATGAGCCAGCTCCGCGTGACTCACCGACACATCCCAGCGCGAGATGCGCTGAACCAGCGCCTTGATGCGCGGCGCGGCCTCCGCCGCTTGGCGCACCAGCTCCTTGATCAGCTCGAGCTCCCGTTCGCGGTGGCGATCCTCCGCGCTGCCGATCGCTTCTGACAGATCGTCCAGTTCCGGCAGGGTGTAGCGCTCGCCGCTCGCCACGGTTTGCTTGCGCCGCCAGTCTTCAGGCACCTTCTTCGCGTGGGAGCGCCCGACCTCGACGTACCAGCCAAAAACGCGGGTGTAGCGGATCTTCAGCTTCGGCAGATCGAGCTCCGTGCGCAGCCGCGCCTCGAGCTCGACGATGCTCTGAGTGCCGTTTTTTCTCAGGGTATCTAGCCTTGCAAGCTCCTCGTCGTAGGTCGGCAGGAAGACACCGCCGTCCTTCGGTAGCGCTGGCGGGCGCTCCACCAGCGCGCTCGCGAGTTCGCTCTGGAGCTCCGACACGCAATCCACGTTGGCCGAGTCGCCACTCAGGCCCAGCGCCTCGAGGACGCTCTCATCGCGCTCCCCGACGAGCAGCTGAACGACCCCCGCGCTCGCCATCAGCCCGTCGCGCAGCGCGCCGAGGTCCCGCGGATTCGCTTCGCCAAGCTCGGCTCTCGTGGCCAGGCGCTCGAGGTCACCCACACCGCCGAGCAGCCCTGCGAGCTCGCTCCGAAGCGCGGTGTGCACGACGAACAGCTCTACTTGATCGAGCCGCCGCCTCACGCGCTCGACGCTCAGGAGCGGCGCGAGCAAGCGCCGCCGCAGCAGGCGGGCGCCACCGGGCGTCTTCGTGTGATCGATGACGTGAAGCAAGCTGGTCTGCTTCTCACCGCTCATCGACTGCACGAGCTCGAGGTGCCGCTGGGCGGTCGGGTCAATCACCAGGTGGCGCTGCGGATCCCAGCTGCCGATGCGACGCACGGGTAGTTCTGTCAGCGGGTTACACGCCGCCGCGAAGCGCAGAGCTCGTGCGGCAGCGAGCGCTGCCTGCGACCCCAAGCGCTCGGCGTCGCTCATCAGCTCCCCCAACACCCCGCCGAGGTCTGTGCGCTCAAGGGGTTGATCCTCGCGGAAAGCAACCTTCGACACCACTTCTCTGAGCGCCATCTGCGCCGCCGCGCGCTGCTCCTCGGGCACGTCGGCAGCGAAGCCGAGCACCACTTCACTCGGAAACGCGCGCGCAAGCTCGCTGAGCACCGCGGTGAGATCGCTCACTTGCGCAGCGACCAGCTCGGCAGTGGAGAGATCGAAGAGCGCGATACCCACTTCGCCAGACGTCACCTCCAGGGCGGCGAGCCAGTTGTTGCGTCCTGCTTCGAGCTGATCGCGGTCGGTAACCGTGCCTGGCGTGAGCACGCGAATCACCTCGCGCGGCACGATCCCTTTCACCGTCGCGGGATCCACCATCTGCTCGCAGATCGCGACCTTGTGTCCCAACTCGAGCAACTTGGCGACGTAGCTGTGCGCCGCGTGATGCGGGAACCCAGCCATCGGGATCTCGTCAGGCTTGCCCTTGTTGCGGCTCGTGAGCGTCAACTCGAGCAGTCCGCTGGCGACCACGGCGTCTTCCTCGAAGAGCTCGTAGAAGTCCCCCATGCGGAAGAACAAGATCGAATCTGGATACGCTCGCTTCGCAGCCTGGAACTGCTGCATCAGCGGCGTGCTTCGCGCACCCATGGGAGGTCTTATCCCAAAGCCGGAAGGCGCGCACAAGGCGCGCCGACGCGTTCAAGGAACCGCGAGCTTCAGAAGAACAGGCGCGAGACCGACAGCGAGCGCAGGCTCACCATCACGAGGCCCTGCGTTGCAGCGTCCGTGACCGCCAGCTCGCCGGTCTGCGGGAGCAGCGTCATCGAGTACGGGCTCACCTGAGAGCTCTGCGATGCAAGGCTGATGCTCAGGGGCACGAAGCCACCCACCACCGTCCAGGTGAAATGCATGCCACGCACGCTGGGCTGTTGCCCCTGATACACCACGAAGCGATGGGTCAGGTTTTGGAACACGCAGTCAGCGGGTGCACTGCCGCTGGCAGTGAGGCACGCGACCGCGTTTGGATCCGGCACATTGACCGTTTCGCCGTCTTGCTCGACCGGTACCGTCGCTTGGCCGACGCCCGAGCAGCTCGAGTTCTCGCAGCTGACTTCGTAGACGCGACTCTTGAACAGGCTCTTCGCGTCATCAGGGTCGCGCACGCACCGGTCGGTGTCGGGATCGCGCTCCACACGGTGGCGATAGCCGCTGCGGGATCCGGTTAGCACCCACTGCCGCCCCACGCGAACGTCGTAGCTCACTGCCCCGGGGAAACAGCACTTGAGCACTTCAACCGCGCGCGGCGTGTCCCGTGGCTCGACCTTGAGGTGGTCCTCGTAGGCCTCCACGATCGACATGTCGCGTGAGGTGGTCGGCTTGTCCGGCGTGCCGAAGATGGTCTTGCAGGCGCGATAGCCCCCGCCGCCGTCACAGCTCTTGCCGAGCTCGCTCTTCCAGTAGCTGTCTTCTTCGTCGAGCAGCGGCTGGGTGATGCTGATGTAGTCGTTGTGGCTGCTGGCGAACGTGTCGAGACTCGCGGCGTCCACACCCAGCTCCAGCTCTCCAACCTCGCGCGCGAGGTCGCTGTCTTGCACGCCACGACTACAGAAGCCACCGCCGCTGTCACTGAACTCGAGCGCGTCGGCGCTGAGGTAGCCCGCCGGTCGCTGCGAGATGATGCCCTCGTAGGTCAGGCTCATCTCATCCTCCAGGCTGAATGCCCGAGGCTCATTCGTGACCAAGGCCAAGGAGGCGCTGGTCGCGCTCGCCGGGTTCGTCGGCAGCACGTTCTCAGCGTCGGAGGCGCCGACATACTTCCGCGTGGCAACAAACAGCTCTGCGGGGTTACCGTCGGCGAAATCCGTCGCCAGGAGCTTCGGGTGGAGCGGGCCATCACCGTCGATGCCAGTCTCGAGCGCGCGATTGTCTTCGTCCGCAAGGCGCGGCAACGCGCGCACGCCGGGAGACCGCAGACCGAAGCGCGAACTCGTGGCGAGCATCGTTGCACTGCGAGCACGGTGCGTCTCCACCATGTTGCAGCTCGCCTCATCGGTCACCGTGGCGACGCCGTCCGCCTGATTGTCTTCGGTAAAGTAGGCGACGCTGTTGGGATCCCCGAAGCAGCCGCGGAAGTCCGGAGTTGCTTTGGAGTTGGCCTTGGTGGGACGGCGACACGGCTCGTCGTAGTCCTCAACGTCGATCACGGCGATCTGACCACTGGTCAGCGCGAGCATGCCGAAGATGCCGCGCAGCTGCCCGGGACGCGCGCCAGCAGACTGCTGCCCGTTCGGCCGATACTCGGCGCCGAGCGCGTCGTCGTCGATTGGATCGCAGAGCTGCGCCCCGAGGCCGACACCGTTGCTGTCGAGCACCGGAATGTCGCGCTGCACGAACTGAATGCTGCGCACTGGAGCATCGAACGCGATGCGATCCGGGGGTTCAAAAGGCGTCAGCTTGGCACGCTCGCGCACGATGGGTGTGCGATTCGCGCTATCCAGGCTGACGTCGAACGCCATCACGCTGCCGTTCAGCTCGTCCGTCGCGTACACAAATCGCTTCCCCATGGAAGTGATCGGCGACACGCCAACCGCGGAGGTGGTGATGGTGTCTCCCGGGCGATCCAGGCGCACGGGCAGCAGCGGATCTACCTCGCGCATCGCGCACACATCGCTCACGTCGATGCGATGCAGAATCGGCGCGCCCCGGTCCGTCACGTAGAGCGTGTCGCGGTCGAGATCGATACCTCCCGGATACGGCGTCCAGCTCGTGCGCTCATAGGGCTGCACCTCGGCCACGCGCTCCAGGTCCGCCGGGATTTGTTGGGGGGGAGGCGCATCGGGCGTGACCCCATTCAACTTCAAAGCCACGTCCGGCTGGCAGTAGTCGAACGAGCCGGGCTCGGCGTTCAAGATGCGCTGAGCATCGAGCACCCAAACCTCGCCCCAGTCGGGCAACGTCACGAGCAACTTACGCCGGCCGGGAGGCGACGCCTCGAGGCTGAGGTCCGCCGGGCACTCACGGCCGCTTTGCAGCGCTGGATCTCCCGCAGCCGTGTCACCGCTACAGCTCGCCCGCTGCGTTCCGTCAGCGGCTGGCGGATCCACGAGCATCCGCATCTCACCTGGCGCGACCGGCAGCGCGCACGCCGACCAGGTAGTCAAGTCGCGAGGCGACTGGTCCGCCGTCGGCTCGTCGATGCAGGAGGTAGGCAGCGCGAAGATCCCCTCGCGTCCCAGCTCCCCAACCCCGACGAAGGTCGCCTGGCCACCGGGAGTGGCTGCAATTCCCGTCGGTTGAGCGCCAATCGGCAGAAAGTTGAAGCCGGGGCTTCCGGGGTCGACGTCTTCGACCCGACCTTTCGACAGGTTGACCACCGCGACTTCGCAGCGAGTCGTTTGCGTCACGAGCGCGAGCAGCTGATTCAGTTCGCCGCCGTCATCGGTGTCGTCGTAGTCGGGGCAGTCATCGATCGCGCGACCCGGCGTGTCCAGGTTGTGTTGGTTGCGACAGACGAACGCGACCTCACCGCTTCGTTCTAGGGAACGCAGGGGCAAGCTGATGGGAGCGTCTTGACAGCCGACGAGCCAGACGGCGCTGAGCAGCCCGAGGTAGCCTACGGTGGATCGCCCGGCGACTCGGCGGGTTACCTCACGGAAGTGAACGCGGCTCACTTGGAAGCCCTCGGCGCAGTGGGAGAGCCAACCGTGGCTAGGAAGGTCCCATACGTTGGGCTGCCCTGATCCAGGTCGAGCACCCCGATGTAGGAGTCTGTGAAGTGCGCCAGGTAACCGAAGGCGTGCTGCTCGGTAGTGTTCAAGCTGACGTCCGTTGCGAACGCATGGGGACCTCGGCCGGTCAGGAACACGGACTCGACGCGCCCTGTCTTCGGCTCGACGACGTAGAGCTTGCGAGAATCGAAGCAAATCACGAACAGGCGCTTTTCCTTGCGACGGCACGGGTCGTCTGAGGCCTGCGTAGGGCTGCAGCGCGCCAGAACCTCTCCACTCACCACGCGACTCGGCCCAGTGGAGAGCACCAGGGAATCGAAGAACTGAGGCAGCTCCGAACCGTTTTCCCGTGTGTGGCCGCGGAGCAAAGACGCCGGCGTGCGATTGGCGACGTAAACATCTACGGGTACGTCGTCTTTGCACGCATCGAGACAGTCGCTCTGAGTTGCGATCGCGTCGCGGGATGTGTCCCCAGCCGCTGCTAGGCAGGAAGCCTCGCACGCCTCGCGGGATGTTGAATCCACACCGAGCCCGCGGGAGTCGTAACCGAGCGAGTTCGCGGAAACGCTGACGCTCCCAGAACGAGTCAGGAAGGGGCGGGGAACGTTCGACTCCACGTCGTCGTAGTACCGCAAGAGCTCCACCGTCGCAGAGTTGCGGAAGGTCACCAGGAAGGAGGGCCGGGACGACGCGAATAGTCGCGACCCCAGCGGCTCTGGGCTGTTAACCACACCGACGGCACCCGAAGGCATTCCATCGACGACGAATTCGAGGTTCGGTCCCTGCTCCCATGAGTTGACGAACAGGGAGGCCCTACCCGAACTTTGATGAGTGACCACGATGGCGCTCGAATCCGGCGTGGCGGCGATTCCGTACGGCTCGGTCGGCATGCGCAGGTCACGGGTGTTTTCTGCGTCAGGGTCGTCTCCGCGGCGATGGTTGTCGTCACAGGCACCGGAGTTGCGACCCTGACCGCAGTCGTACTCGCCCCCAACGGCGTCCAGGTAGTGGAGCGTTGCGTCGCCGCGCACCGGAACGAACACCCTGAGGCCCTGCCGGGTGGCGCAGTAGCCAGCGTAACTCGCGCCCATTTCCGCGCCGGCCTGAGTCTCGAGCCACGGCCTGCACTCGCCGCTGCTGCAGTTTCCCCGGGGATCATCCATCGACGCGGTGCAGCCGACGAACTCGCGCTCCGCCGTGGTTGGGTCGTCCCCGTCGTCCCATTGCTCGCTCACCAGCACGTCGGTCGCGAAAGCACCGATCCCAATGCTCTGCTCCAGCAAACTGCTGCCAGACGGTGGCTTGGATGGATTGATTGGCTTACAGCGCCCGGGTGCCAGGCTGCGGTCCGCCGCCGACTTGACTCCCAGCCCGGCGCACTCGGGGTCCGCCGACGTCTCGACCGCCAACTTGCGCAGGGCTGGAAGATCGAAGACCTGAAACGAGCCGGCGTTGAACTGCAGATCGAAGTCGCTGTTCGCAACGAGGAGCTGGCTTTGATCCGGCGTCACCGCCACGCCGACGGGGAAGTAGATTCGATCGAGCGGCGGCTCGGGTCCGTCACCGGGCGCAAAGCAGCCTTGGGCCCCAAAGAGCAGCAAGCAGGTAAGAAGACGTCGCATGTGTGGTGACTAGGGTTCGCCAGGCAAAGCTCTGGATCCGATGGCTGGGATCGTCGAGCTATCGCCAGCCCGACATGGTCAGGCGAACTCTGGGCTATTCAGCTGGCAGGCCTCATAGCGAATTGTCGGGTGGGTTTCACTAAGGAAGTCGGGTTGATGCTAGCCCACGAGCCAGCGCGAGACGCTACGCGTTGACCTCGCATCCAGTGAGGGTCAAGCGCGACTTCCTTCGAGGCCTGACGTTCGCCCGACGCGCTGAGCGCTCAGCGTCGGGATTGCGCGAGTTGACGCGCTAAAAGTCCACAAAAAGCCGACGCCCGCCGTTTGGCGGGCGCTTGGGGACTGAATTACCTCTGGGGGACTCGCGTCTCGACCGCAAGTCCGGGGGTACCGTGCTGCCCTGGCGAGCGGGCCAGCTTTGGCGGCGCTGCGGTGAGACGCAACCGAGTTGCTCCCGTGGCGACTACGCCTGTGGGCGACTCAAGAAGCGCCCTGCTGGGTCAAAGAACGTCAGGCGATATCCAGGATAATCACTCCGCGTTCGGGTTTCTCTTCTTCACGCTCCACCTTCGGACGCGGCCGATCGTAGTCGAGGGGTAGCTCGAGTCGCGGTCGGTTCCCGTCGCGCTGGCGGCGCTCCTCCTCTTCTAGTCGGCGTATTTGCTCGATGATGAAGGGCGGTAGCATCGCGACCTCGCTTCGGTTAAGAGCCTTGGCTAGCCCAAGGCAGCAGTTGTTACTCTAATAACGCTGAACTGGTGGTCAAGTTCGGTCTCTGGTGCACCCAACAAAGGTGGTCGCCAGGGGGACATTGACGGCTTGTGGGGAGAACGTTCCAGTCATGAGTACGACCAGGACGCTCACCAAGATCGTTGGGTTTTTCGCAGTAGGAAGGCGCCGCTGCTTGACCGCGAGCGAGTCCTTCGCGTGCGCGTGGAAGCAATGGACACCGCACTTTCTTGCACATTCGTTGGACGCATCGCGCCCCGAATTGGTTCACGACGCTCGATCCGTTGAACGGCCACGCGGACGCTTTCCAAAGCCACTGCTGGTTCCACGGGAAGTTTTGGGGTGCTCTCCAGCACGTGTGTACCGCCGGCTGCTATGGTTCGCGCGGTGATCCGCGAGGAGCAGAAGAAGAGCGCTGGCCGCCGCGCAACCTGGGTGCTCCTCTTGCTCGCTCTGCTGCTGATTTCTCACGCCGCTCACGCTGCCTTCAGCCTGAATGACACAAGCTGGGAGGGCACGAGCGACCTGTTGAACCTGGCGCGGGAGAAGCTCGGCAAACAGCGAGTGGAGCTCGTCGCAACCCTGGACTGGAGCGAACTCAAGCCCGCCGACGGCGTGATCGTGATCCACCCGGAAGTGGACATCGACTACGACGAGGCGAGCGCGTTCATGCGCGACGGCGGTCGCATTGCGGTGCTTGATGACCACGGCAAAGGGGCAAGCTTCCTCGAGCGCTTTCAAATCCACCGCATCCCCGCGCCAATCCGCCCGGCAATTGCCCTGCGCCAGAACGCCAGCCTGCCCATCGCGATGCCCGCCGTGCAGCAGGTGGCTGGGCACGAGCAGGGCCGACATCCGGTCGTGCGGGATGTGCAGCAGCTGGTCACGAATCACCCAAGTGGATTTCGACATCCGAACCTAACACCTGTGCTCACGATACCCGCCGTGGGCGAACCGGACGTCACGCTGGCAGTGACGGGCATCATCGCTGACAAGGGTCGGCTCTTCGCGATGGGCGATCCCTCCGCTTTCATCAACTTGATGCTGCGTTATCCGGGCAATCGCGCGTGCGCCGAGGGCTTGATCGACTACCTCGTCGAAGACGACTCCTGGGGCAAGCGTCAGGGGCGCTTGTTCATCGTCGTCAACCGCTTCAAGCAGACGGGCCATTTCGGAGGGCGCTCGGGGCTGGCCCAAGAGCTCGACGAGTACTGGGAAGGCTTCAAGGAACTCTTGAGCGACACCCACGACGACGGACTCCCCGACTGGGTCGCGCTGACGTTGGGCGGCTTGATCGCTCTCTCTGGCGTGGTGTGGATGGGGAGCATCGCGACCCGTAGCTACAAGCGGCTGGCGCCACGCTATGCGCGCGAGACACCGCTCGTCGCTCAGGGGGGGCTGGCGGGACGAGCCGCGGTGCTCTCGGCCCCCACGACTCATCGCGCCTTGGCGATGTTGGAGCTCAAGGCGGCCTTGACGGAGCGCCTCGCGGAGAGGCTCGAACTGACCCAACCCGGGACGACCGAGCTCTTGTATCGACTAGAAGAGCGAGGTGTGTCCGCGCACTCACTTCAGGAATTGCGCCAGGTACTGGCTGAACTCGGCCGCATCGAAAACGCCGTTGTCACCTCTCAACCCTTACGCGTGACGGCGCCGGGCGTTCGGCGTATGCGGGAACTCATCACTCGTCTGGTGAGCGACGTGGAGGAACAGCTCGGGAGAGCCGCGTGAGTCAAGCACTGCAAGTTAGCGAAATCGAAGCTGCGCGAGAGCGTTTGAGCGACGTCCGAAGGCAGGTCGGGAGGGTGTATATCGGCGCTGTAGCGCCGGTGGACCTGATGTTGGTCAGCCTGCTGGCACGGGGGCACGTACTGCTAGAGGGCGTACCTGGGGTTGCCAAGACAACCCTCGTGAAAGCCTTCGCGACAGCACTGGGCTGCTCCGTGCGGCGCATCCAGTTCACGCCAGATCTTCTCCCCGCGGATATTACCGGCACCTACGTGCTCTCGCCGCGTGACGGAACCTTCTCGCTACGCGCGGGTCCAGTGTTCGCGAACGTCGTCTTGGCGGACGAGATCAATCGCGCGCCAGCAAAGACGCAGTCGGCGCTCCTTGAAGCGATGCAGGAACGCCAGGTGACGATTGAGGGGGACCGCTTCGAGCTGCCAAACCCCTTCTTCGTGCTCGCAACGCAAAACCCCATCGACCTCGAGGGAACTTATCCGTTGCCCGAAGCGCAGATTGACCGCTTTCTGGTGCGCATCCCCATGGGTTACCCAAGCACAGGGGAAGAGGTCTCCATGCTGAAAGCGCATGGGGTTGCGGCACCTGAGGTCGGCGCGGTGCTCAACTCGGCGGATGTCTTACATTTGCAGTCCATTTCCGCGCGGGTTCACGTAGAGGACGACATCTACGAGTATGCCGTGAACCTCACGGCGTTCACGCGCAGCCACTCCAAGGTGGTACTCGGAGCATCTCCTCGAGCATCTCTAGGCTTGCTGCGAGCGGCCAAGGCGCGCGCAGTACTGAGTGGCAAGGGGTACGTGTCCCCCGAAGATCTCAGAGAGGTGGCGGAACCGGTTCTAGCCCACCGACTCGTGCTCGTGCCGGAGCTTGAGGGAGATCAGCGTGCGCGCTCCAGCGTCGTCCAGGAAGCGCTAACGAAAGTGGGCTATCGGCGCGCCGTTCGCCCTATCTAGCCCAGCCCGCTCGCGACCTCGCGAACCGAAGCCTTGGGCCGGGTCCGGTAGCAAGCGGATCCCTCTCCCCAACACCCGGGCTAGCCCGAGCAGTGCTGGCGGGACGCCCTGGGCGCCACAACCACCTCGGCGGCAACGCCATCTTTTTTTTCCCCAAGGATATCTACGAAGCCGGCGGTGAAGGTGTGAACGTATATTGCTCAATGGCGCAAACGCTCTGGGGCCCGAGCGCCAACGCAAGCGTAGGTTCGACTGAGGCTCGATGGAGGGCACTCAAGTCCCGACCCCGCGAACAGCGCGGTGGAGAGTGGCAACGCTGACACTCGGCTCCCGGACACAAGGAGCCAGAGACGAAAGCATCGCGCCAGCTGGACGGCTGCGACATCACAGCGGTCATCCCGCAGACACCCGAGCTCGGCCTGTCGATTCCGTAGGGTAATCCGAGCGCTGGCGCTCGAGACATCAGGCCCAGCTGGCGACTGGCTCCCGGAACCCGCGGTGCAACAAGCGCCCTCACGCGGATGCGCCCCGGGATGCGGGCGGCTCGCCCACGAAGTTTAGGGCCCGGATTAACTTGGTGTAACCGAACGAGGGACGGCAAACTATGGGTGCGCGGGGTTCGACTGATCGATGCCCCGGCCGGGAACCCGGGATTAGGGCCCTGATTCCCAGGCTTTCGCGAAGCTGCCACGCAGCTCAGCATGCGTCACTGAAGGAGAACTCGAACATGAAGAGTTGGTTTTTGGGCTTGGCACTGGCCGGAGTTTCAGCGTTGGCACTCACCGCATGCGGCGGCAGCGCGATCTCACCGGACATGGTTCAGCGTGCTCAGTCCCACGACGCTTCGGCATCCGAAGCCACGATGATGAAGGGCAAGCAGCTCTTTGAGGGCAAGTGCGCCACTTGCCACGCGCTTCCCGCCCCTGCGTCTCACACCGCTCAGGAGTGGCCCGAGTGGGTGAAGAAGATGGCGCCCCAGGCAAAGATCTCTGGAGACGACGAAAAGGCAGTCTTGCACTACTTGCTCGGCGCAAGCGGCGGCTGAGCGAAAGCAACCGTAGTGTGCGCGACGGCGGGCCAGCCTGCCGTCGCGCTACGTTTTTCTTGTGCCTTTGCTCAGCCGGTGCGGAGCATCGGATCGGCAGGGTTGAGATACGGACCGCTCTCTTCTTCGCGGCGCGCCTCCCTCCCCCCCA
>JBFXBK010000040.1:0-36724 GCA_050183255.1 Polyangiaceae bacterium
GTCACAGATCTTGGTGAGCGCGCTGTCTTGAGGTGCGCAGCCAC
This sequence comes from Polyangiaceae bacterium, assembly GCA_050183255.1. Lineage (GTDB taxonomy): Bacteria > Myxococcota_A > Polyangia > Polyangiales > Polyangiaceae > JAHBVY01. The sequence goes on from JBFXBK010000040.1 coordinate 45, forward strand.
ACGCACCGACCGAGCACAGGTTCGGGAAGTCTGCGGTTCCGCTGCAGCACTGCGACTCCAAGACGGTGCCACCAGCTTGCTCGCACGCCGTGGTTCCACCACCGCTCCCACCGGAGCTCCCGGCGCTGCCACCGTTGCCGGCGCTACCGCCGTTGCCAGCGGTTCCACCATTGCCAGCTGCGCCGCCATTGCCAGCTGCGCCGCCATTGCCAGCTGCGCCGCCGCTACCGCCGCCGAGGTCGTGACCATCGTCGGAGCAAGCTGCGCCGCCGCACAGCAACAGCGCGCCACATCCGAGCACACCCAGCAACCGCCACGTCGATCCAAAGCCAAGATTCATCATCGAAAGCACTCCTCATCAAGGGTTCGCTCGATAGATGTCCGAGGATCGCCCGAAGGTTTTGTCGCGGCGACTTTTTTTCTGTGGGTCGGGTTCGGGGGTGAGGCGCACCAGTCCCCATCCCGGGCGCCCACCTCTGAAACCCCGTGCCCTCACTCTACAGCGCCCTCACTCTACAGCGCCCTACTCCTCAGCGCCTACTCCGCGGCGCGGCCCAGCGCCTCGCAAAGCGAGTTGATCAGGAACTGACGCATATCCACGGCCGGCAGGATGCGCTCCAGGGACCCCACCTTCAGCGCGCGCTCGACGCTGTGAACGGCGTCGAACTCCTGCGCGACCTCGGCTTGCTTCTCGAGCAGCACGTCTTGGCTCACGCGCCCGAGCCGCTCACGAGCCACGGGGCTGCGCTCTTCACGCAGCTGTTCGAGCGCCTGCTTCACCCGGGGGTCCGCCTGCACGCGACCACGCACCTCGCGACCGAACACGACCTTCGCCGCAGGGCCGCCGCCGATCACGGAGGCGTAGCTGCCTTCGAGGGCAAGAGCGCGCAGGCTGGGGTTCAGCTCACGGCTGAACACCACGTAGGCGCCACCGTGGTAGCGAGACACCACCAAGAACAGGATCGGTCCTTTGAAGTTCACCACCGCGCGGGCGATCTCTGCGCCGTACTCCAGCTGGAATTTCCGCATGGATTCCGGTGAGCCATCGAAGCCACTGAGGTTCGCCAGGATCACGACAGGGCGGTTACCGCTCGCGCTGTTCAGGGCGCGGGACACCTTGCGGGAGGACTGCGGGAACAGCGTTCCGCCGTTCCACTCCGCGGGTCCGTCCAAGGGGCGGTAGCCGTAGCGCGGCACGTTCTGGCTTTCGATGCCGATCAAGCAGACCGGCTGACCACCGAGGTGCGCGTCCCAGACGATGGCCGTCTCGGCGCCGACCTGATTCTTCCAGCGCTCGAGGAAGCCGCCGTCCTGATCGATGACTGCGCTCATCAACGCGCGCATCGAGAACGGCTTCTTGCGGCCCGGGTTGGTCGCATCATCGAAGATCTCGCCGACGCGCTCGAAGGTCTCAGTGTCCGAGCTCTTCTGGTAGGGCGCGTCGGTGACGCGGCGGTCTGCGGGATCCGTCGTGTCCAGCTCACGGGGCCGTTGCTCCCCAGGCACCACGTAGGTGTAGGAGTAGTGCTCGTACAGGATGCGGAAGGCTTCCTTGAGATCGGACGCGAAGTACTGGCCCTGACCGTTGGGTCCCATGATGCGCTCGTGCCCACCGATGGCGACCTCATCCTCAGCAGAAACGGAGCCTGACGCAGCCAACGCCGCGCGCCCCGTGAGCACCATGGAAGACCGCGGAGTCATGATCAGCACGCCGCGGGTGTGGAGCAGCATCGTGGAGAGCGCATCCCAGTAGCTCTGGGCGCCCACGTTGACGCCCGCGACGATGATGTGAATCACGCCGCCCGCCTGAGTGAACGTCACGATACGCCGCACGACGCGCGCCGTGGCGTCGAGGTTCTCGGTCCCAGAGTCCATGGCGATCTTGGCGCCACTGGAAACCGGGATCCACTCAAGGGGCACCTGGAGCTGCTGGGCTAGATCGAGGGCAGCGATCACACGATCGCACTCGGGACCGGAGAGTGCACCCATGTCGCGCGTCGGATCCGAGAGCACCAGCACCCGCTTCATGCCTTCGGGCACCTTCTTGGTCGGAGTTGAGATCACACCAAACACGACGCCGGCCTGGTTCTGCCCGTAGGGCCTGCTGTCGACGCTCACCGCCTTCGGTGCCTTGCTCTGGGGATCGAGGTCGTACTCCTCGAACGTGCCAGACGGCAGGGCGCGCTCCGTGGCGCGCACGGAGCGCGGGCCACCATCGGGAGCCAGCATGCGGATGATTTCGTACGGATACACGAGCCCGCGACGCTTCGCTGCCACGACCGCGCGCTCGTATGCCTGAACCGGCACCAGGGGCTCCGTGTGAGGCTCGCGCCACAGGATCTCCATGGAGCTCCCGGTGATGTCGCTGATCAACATCTCGCGGCGGCGCGCCGAGTCCGAAGGCGCCGTGGGATCGAGGATCTTCAAGCGTACTGCGACGCGCTCTAGCCCGAGGTGGCGAGTGGCGGGGTGCAACTTGCGAGACAGCCAGCCTGCCGTGTTCGCGTCGAGCACCACCTCGTGCGCCAGGAACAGCGTGATCCGGTTCCACTGCAGCCGACGGCGTGAGTCGCGCTCGAGCAAGATGTGGCGCAGCGTCCGCGCCGCCTCGTGGAAGGCGCGCTCGACGATTGGCACGTAGTGAATGGCAGCGGGGCCATCCTCGGGCGGGCGCCCCCGCACATCGACCAACACGAAGATGCGCTCGTCTTCGGGCACCTCACGGCTCTTGCCATGGAAGCAGTAAATCCCCTCAGGCGACACGAGCCGCTCGAGCTCGAAGCTCTTGTAGCGCTCGAAGTCGACGCGCTCCGCAGCTTCAGGATGCAAGAGGTGGAGGTCGAGCGGCTGAGTGTCGCTCCCGGAGAACGAGTAGTGGCAGGTGCGAAGCTCGGCGTTCAGCACCGAAATCGTGAAGCGCTCCGCGGGTACGCCGTCCGCAGCGCGCGCCGTGAGGCGCTCGATGAGCGGGATGACTTCGCCTTCGTCTTCGATAGTCACCACCAGCTCGAGCGCAAACACGGGCTCTACTGCCTCGCGGATAAGCGCTTCAAAAGCTGCGACGGCGCCCTCCGGGTCGCTCAGGCCGGCGATCACCACGCGTCGCTCGGCCTCCGCCAAGCGGCGCCAGTCACGGGACCCAGCGAACTCGAGGCGGGTGACGGGTACTTCGGCGTTGCCCAGGCTCACCCGCTTGCTCCGCTGAGAGCTTGGCTGCTTCGGCGCGTAGTTGCGGCGAATGCAGGCGGAGAGGGCGATCCCTCGCTGCCGCATCGGCGCGTCACGGAGCCACTGCTTGACCTGACGGAACACCCCGGACGGTGCTAGCGCCAAATCCGCGAGCACCGAGTCGTCGATCGCTTCGTTGCTGCGCTCGAGCCACTGCTCGACGCCGCGCGAGGTCCGCTCCGCCTGACGGCTGAGCTCGGGGCGCTCGAAGATGGTGTACGCGGCATCAATCGCGGCATCAGCGACGTCGTCGGGGATCTGGCCGCGCATCTGCGCCATGCTCGAGAGCGCGAGGCGCAGATCCGCGTCACGGTCGAGCTCGAAGCCAGCGTCAACTAGCTGCATCACGCGCTTGAGCAACGCGCGCACCAGACGGAAGCGCAGCTCAGGATTGCCCTGAGAAGCGAACAAACGCAGCACTGCGCGCTCGAGGGGCACGCTGTAGTCGAGCGAGTCGACGCCGTAGTGCCCGAGTGCGCGCTTCAGGTTGTCCAGGAACTCCGTGGGCAGCTCGGCGCCACCAGCGCGCAAGCGCCGAACGTAGAGACGCATGCGCGCGTTGTTGGATGCTCCAACGGAGCCGGCGTCATCCGCCGCGCGACGACGGGTGAAGATGCGCTCGATGTCAGCAAAGACTCCGAGCTGGCGCTTCACCTCCGCGAGCTGCTTCAGGTACGTGGGCGGCATCGTGTCGGGAATTGGTGCCTCGAGGAAACCAATCAGGCGCTCCACGCGCTCATCGAAGGCGTCGTAACCGAGCATGATGCGCAGCACTTCTTCGTCGACGGCGTCCATCGCTCGGCGCCACACGGCTGCCGGGGCTGCCGCCGCGCGCGCCAGGTTCGGCTCCGCCAGCTTGCCTTGCTCGTCTTTGCTGAAGAGCAGCGCCAGGGAGTCTTCGACGACCGGCAGCGCCAGTCGCGTACTCGCGGCGGCGTCGCCTTCCTCGCTCGCGGGGTCAATCACCAGAATCACATCGCCGGCGGCGACTTGCTGGCCCTTGCGCGCGCGGATCTCCTTCACGGTGCCCGCGACCGGGGAGTCGAAGCCGATCTCCATCTTCATCGCCTCGACCAGACCGAGCTGCTGTCCGGCCTCGACGCGCTGACCAAGGCTAACGTGGAGCGCGACGACCATGGACGGCGCGCTGGCGCACACCTGGCCCGCTGTCTGCCGGCCGAAGCTGTGCACACGGCCTTCAATTTCCACACGGATGTTGGTGTCGGTGATGTCGTACAGCACGCGCAGGTCGCGGTCGCCGATTACCAGGCGCGCCGCGTTTTCGCTGGAGGCGTTGATGCGAGCCGCCACGACGCGATCCTCCAGGTGCACGCGGTACTGCCAGGAGCCGGAGGCGAACACTCGCACGCGGTACGGCTTCCCCAGATACGTCAGGTCGATCTCTTGGCCTAGTGACGGCGGGATCTTCTCTGGGGTGATGTTCGCGGCGTCGGCATAGAAGTTGAGCCGCTTGACTTCGCGCTGCACCTGGTAGGAGAGCAGCGCCGCGAGGATCAAGCCTTCGCTCGCCAGGTCATCGGTGTGCTTGCGCTCGGCGTTCCAGCGATCGAGCCACAGCGTGTCTACGCCGCCGGCCTTGTAGTCCTCAGCCTCGAGCAGCTCGAGCAAGTAGCCCTTGTTGGTTGCGCCGCCCTCGATCACGAGATCGAAGTCGCGCAGCGCGCACGCCAAGCGGGCGCGTGCCTCCTCGCGGGTGTCGCCGTAGGCGATGACCTTTGCGATCAGCGAGTCGAAATCTGCAGGCACTTCACTGCCAGAGGCCACGCCAGTGTCGATACGCAGCCGCGGCCCGAGCGCCGGGTCGAAGCGCACCACGCGCCCAGGCGCTGGCAGGAAGCCCGCGTCGGGGTCCTCCGCACACACGCGCGCTTCGATCGCAAAGCCGCGCTCGCGGTAGTCGAGTTCTGGCAGGCGCTCACCCCGCGCGATGCGGATCTGCGTTTGCACGAGCTCCGTGCCCGTCAGCTCCTCGGTGATCCCGTGCTCGACCTGGAGGCGCGGGTTCATTTCCAGGAAGAAATACTCCGCGTCGCGCACCAAGAACTCTACGGTACCCACGCCCGAGTAGCCCACGCTCTGCGCCAGCTCCACCGCCGAGTCCTTGACGGCCTTGATCAGGAGCGGCGGCAAATGCGCCGGCGGAGCCTCTTCAATCACCTTCTGGTGGCGGCGCTGCACGGAGCAGTCGCGACAGCCCAGAGCAATCACGTTGCCATGCTTGTCAGCCACGATCTGTACCTCGATGTGGCGCCCGCCTTGGACCATCGCCTCCATGAAGAGCCGCCCGTCCCCAAACGCAGCTTGGGCCTCGGAGGCGGCTGAACGGAACGCGGCCTCGAGTTGCCCCGGCTCGCGCACCACGCGGATGCCGCGGCCACCACCGCCCGCCGATGCCTTGATCACCAGCGGGTAGCCGATATTTTCCGCATGGCGACGCGCCTCTTCGACGCTCGCGACCACACCGTTGCTCCACTTGGTGACCGGCACCTCGCTCTTCTCGGCCAGCTCCTTGGAGGCGATCTTGTCTCCCAGCGCGCGCATGGTGGCGCTGGTCGGCCCGAGGAAGCGGATCTTCGCCGCGTCCAGGCGATCGACGAACACCGGGTCTTCGGCGACGAAGCCCCAGCCGGGCCACACCGCATCCACTCCGTGACGTTCCAGCGTGCGCAGCAACAGATCGTGGTTCAGGTACGACTGCACCGCCGTGCCAGGCGTGGGCAACATCACCGCGATGTCAGCATGGCGCACGAAGGGTGCGTTACGATCGACGGCGGTGTACAGCGCGAGCACTTCGATCTCAGAGTTCTCGAGGGCGCGCAGCGTCTTGACTGCGCGAATGCAGCGCATCGCGGCCTCACCGCGGTTCACGATTGCCAAACGTCGAATGGGTTGAAACTCGGTCATGTTTCCGTGGCTCTTCTCTCTTCAGCGTCGCGGCGATTGCCTACGCGCTTCGCGTCCAGTGCACTCGCTGCTCATGACCCCGTTCAAAGGGGTCGACGAGGACGCGCGTTACGGCTCGCTGAGTACTCTAGTGGCAGCAGGTTTCAAGCGACCTTTACGCTGAATTGCCTCGAGAATCGTGAAGCATCCAACACGTTGTCGAAACACTCCGCGCATGACGCCATGCGCCTTCGGCGGCGGTCGTGACGCGATGCTACACATCCCGCGTGCGCACGCCGCGCCGCGAACCAACGTTCTCACTCTCGAATGCGCCCTGAGCCAGCAGAAGCACGCCCGTGCGAAGCGCAGTTCGCGAAAAGAGCGTCCGCATCACTCACTGTGGAGTCCAGCGCCACAGCGGTACCCAGCGCTGCCGCACAGCGTCACGGCCGACCCAAAGTCCGAACACTCCCACGACGCCGCACCAAGTGCCATCAGGCGCCAGCTCTCCGAGGTAGCGCCCAACCACGTGGACCGCCCCGGCCCCAGCTACGAGCCCAGTGGCCCCGCCGACGCGCGGCTCGGTCCCCTGCCCATTTCTTTGGGGGGGAGAGGTCAACCAGGTGCAGCCCGAATCCCATCCAACCACCGCAGCCCCCTGCTGCCGTGCGGCAGCATGAATTGCGAGTGGCCCCAGGCGCAGCGTTTGATATGAAGCCGAGCGTGAAGAAGCTTGCTGCCCTGTGCGGGTTGATCGGTTCGGTGGCGCTGGGCGGCGGTGGTTGCGTCGCACCTCTCGAGCAAGGAGCTGGCGTGGAGATGTCGGGTGGGCCGCCGAGTGCGTCCGGGTTCGATCCGGCCAACTGTGCTCAGCTTGGCTTCGTCGTGGGACACGCGGGTGGGTGGGGCGGTGAGTGGCTCCCGAATGACAGTCTTATCGAGTCGGCGATGAACGACCTGCGCAACCAGGCCGCAGACCTCGGAGCAAACTTCATTCAGTACGACACGCCGACGCTGGGCGTGCTCGAAGGCAACCACGGCTCGAACACCACGACGGCAACCGTCAGCGGCGTCGCGTACCGGTGTGACGATCGGGGCAGCCCCGCGACCGCCAGCGACATCGCGTTGGCTGCATCGACGAACGACTCACCTCCCCCCCAAAAATCCGAGAAGCCTCCGCCGAAGCACACCAAGCGCGCAGAGGGCGCCAAGGCACCGTCGAGCGACGCTGAGGAAGGCTGCAAACCCAAGTCGCCCCGCGCGTGTATTGGGAAGGACAACTGCGCCGGCGCGCAGGTTTGTCAGGACGACGGGAAGGCGTTTGCGCCCTGCGACTGCAACCTCGGGCTGATGCAGTAACCGGCCTTGCTCCTGGCGGCGTGAGCGGGTAGGCGAACCGGGCGCTAGGGCGGCTGAGCCCCGGCGAGAGCTCGCGACGCGAGCAGATCCGACGAGCGTCCGAGGGCGCTCTACCCCTAGGAGCAAAGCCATGAAGATCTTCATCGACAGCGCTGACATCGGCGAAATCAAAGAGGCCGCGGCGATGGGCGCCATCGACGGCGTGACCACGAACCCGTCACTGTTGGCGAAGACTGGACGCACGCTACAGGACTCGATCCCTGAAATCTGCGAGCTCGTGGACGGCCCCGTGAGCGCCGAGGTCATCGCGACCGATACCGCGGGGATCTTGGAAGAAGGTCGGAAGCTGGCCAAGCTCCACCCGAATGTGGTGGTCAAGGTACCGCTGATCATCGATGGCCTGAAGGCGGTGCGTCAGTTCACCAGCGAAGGCATCAAGACCAACGTGACGCTGTGCTTCTCGCCCAGCCAAGCGCTGCTCGCCGCGAAGGCCGGTGCGACCATGATCTCGCCCTTCGTCGGACGCCTCGACGACATCTCGATGCCAGGCATGGAGTTGGTCGAGCAGATCATCAACATCTATCAGAACTACGGCCTGGAGACTGAGGTGCTGGTCGCCAGCGTGCGTCACCCGATCCACTTCGTAGAGGCCGCAGTGATGGGCGCCGACATCTCGACGCTGCCGCTCAAGGTGATCCAGCAGCTGGCACAGCATCCGCTCACGGACATCGGCCTGGCCAAGTTCCTCGAGGATGCAAAGAAGATCCCGAAGGCCTGAACATGCCTAGCTACGTCTCGCGCCGTGCACCGGGCTCCGCAGCACTCGCTGCACGGCGCGTGAAGTCTCTCGCCGATCAGATGCTGCGTGCGCTCGAGCTCGAGAGCGCCGAGCTCTCCGTGCTGTTGACCAACGACAGCGAGATCCACGAGCTCAATCGGGTTCACCGCGGAAAGGACAAACCGACAGATGTGCTCGCCTTCGCCTTGGAAGAAGCGGACACCGGCGGAGAAGAACTGCCCTTCCGCGTGCTCGGCGACGTGGTGATTTCCCTGGACACCGCGGAGCGCCAGGCTCGCCAGCGGCGTCACGAGCTCGTGGACGAGGTGCGCTTCCTGCTCGCCCATGGGCTGCTCCACCTGATCGGCTACGACCACCAGACCGACGCCGAAGAAGCCGAAATGGACGCGGAGACCAGACGCTTGGTGGAAGCCGCTGGGGGTCCGATGCGCCCCAAAACCCCCCCTGCGACGAAAAAAAAACGCGAGGCCGGACCGCGCTCGCGGAAGCACGGAAACGCCCACCGCTGAGCCCGGCCGGGCGGGTGAGCAAGGCCTCGCCAAGCGGCTGAAAAGCCCTGGCTGGAGCTTCGTGTACGGCTTGCGAGATGATCGCTAAGCCTTCGTTGCGCAACGATTTAGGCTGCTTCCTTGCTGTCGCATGGATGCGGCGCGTCGTGGTGCTGATCGGCGGAAACGCCCCATGGCGGATGCAGCCGGTTTTCAGCCGGATCCGCATACGTGGGGCAGCACCGCTCGAGACCCGATCGCGAAACACCCTATTTTTTTCGCTTGTATGGCCCATGGCTCCTTGATAGTCGTCATGCCGCCTCACGGATTCAGCAGCAAAACCGCTGTGAACCCGTTTGGGCCAACCGCCGAGGTTGTCTGACTACTTCCACGTTCGTGGGGTGGAATGCCATCGAAGGCGTTAGGACGGGGTCGCTTAGGTAACGTGCCCGGGGGGCACGAACCAACAGCAAAGCACTAGTTCGTAAGGGTTTCACTAGGAGGAAGCGCAATGGCTGGTAAGAGGCTGACGAAGGCGCAGGTGGTCGCGGAGCTCGCAACGGCAACGGACCTCGACAAGAAGAGCATCAACAAGGTTTTCGAGGCGCTCACGGATCTGATCCGTAAGCAGCTCACGGGGCGTGGACCAGGCGAGTTTGTCGTCCCCGGTCTGGTGAAGCTCCGCGTGGTGAAGAAGCCCGCGACCAAGGAGCGTCAGGGCATCAACCCCTTCACCAAGGAGCCCATGACGATCGAGGCCAAGCCCGCGAGCAAGAAGGTGCGCGCAACCGCACTGAAGGCTCTCAAGGACCTGGTTCAGTGATCTTTGGAACTGCAGCGATCATCTTCGCTGCAGTTCGTTAGAGTCCACCGGACTCACGCAACGAGCCCATGGCATTCGCCATGGGCTCGTTGCTGTTTGTGACTAGCTCTGCGGGTCGCTGGAAGCGGCGCGCCGTTCCCTTGCCACACGGAAAGCACGCAGTCCAAGCAACAAGCCGAGCAGCGCGAGCAACGGGTAGTCACCGAACCGCACGTAGAACGTGGGCGGCGAGTTGTCCATGCTCGGCGTTACCAAGGTGAAGCCAGCTGGGCTGGGCGACCCCAGCTCTCGCAGTCGGCCGCTGCGATCGATCCACGCGGGCAATCCGAGGTTCACCGCGCGCACCAGATCGCGACGCGTCTCGACGGCGCGCAACACGCTGAGCCGCAGGTGAAGCGCTGACTCGATGCTGCCCTCGAACCAGGCGTCGTTGGTCACGTTGACCAGCAGGTTCGGCCCCTCTGCAGCCATCCGGCGTCCAACCCCAGGCAGGATGTCCTCGTAGCAATTGAGCACTGCCATGCGCAGCTCGCCGCTTTGAGTGGGATGCGTGAGGAGCACGACTTCGTCACCGGGTACCAAGCCGCCAGCCCGGAAGAACACCTTGCGCAGCCAGGGGATCGACTGAGCACCAAACGGCAAGCTCTCGCCAAACCAGAGCAGCTGAAGCTTGGCCTGGACGCGCTGCTGGTGACCTTGAGCGTCGATCAGCGTCGCCGCGTTGTACTGCCCTTCGGGTCGCTCTCCGGCGGGCGCTCGCGCCGGCGTGAGCGTGCCGAGCAACACGGGGCCCTTCACGCCGTTGATGTGAATCGCACGTCCACCACGCGGCTCGTGACCCGCCTCGGGGCTCAACAGGAACGGGTACGCGGCCTCCGGCCAGATGCTGAGCTCGGCGCCTGCTGCTTCGGCTTCGACGGTCACGCGGCGCAGTCGACTGAGGATCTCCATGCGCTGGCTTGGCTCCCAGCGGAGCCGCGCGTCGGTGGCCGGCTGGATGAGCGCAACCTTCACGCTGCCGCGTTGGACAGGGAGCGTCTTGAGACGCCCGACGCCATAGCCAAACAGCGCAGCCCAGACAATGACGCCCAGGACGACGCTCACCGCTGGGCGGTGAAAGCGTGATGAGGAAGCCTGGATAGGCTCCTCGCGGAAATGCTGACGCAGCGGCCAGGCCATGCACGCGACCCCGAGCGCCATCAAGAAGCTCAGCCCGCGTTCTCCCACGACCTCCGCGAGTTGGATCACCGGCACCCACTCCGAGAGCAGCGCGCCGGGCGTCCACGCAAAGACCCCTGGCCACACGCAGGCAAACAGCACACCGCAAGGAAACGCGAGGCGCCGATCCAGCTTGAGGCGCGCTTCCAAGAGCCAGGCGAGCAGCGTCCCGAGCCCCCAACCCAAGGCCTGAAACGCGGCGAGCAACAGCAGAGCCAGGACCCCGCCTGCCACACCGAGCGGCGTGAAGCGGTCCACTACGGCGGGCACGAAGCGCAGGCCTAGCAGCCCTGCAGAGGTCGCCCATAGCCAGCCCCGGAAGAAGGCCCGCCGCTTACCCTTGGGCGCCGTGGCAGGCAACTCAGAGGCGAGGAACAGCGCAGCCAACCCGAGCGGCACCCCCAGATGAAAGTTGATGGGAGGCGCCGTCAGGGCAAAGCACAGCCCGCCCAGCACGGCTGCAGTCGTCGGTCGGTGACGTTGCTCGATGCGGGCAGGCTTAGGGCCCGCGAACGGGGAATTCAATCGCCGTCTTCGCGAGCCCTTAGTCAGTCACGGCGCGGGTCACCAGTAGAAGGTGAGCCCCAAGCGCGCCAAGCCGCCTCCAGAGGAGTTGGTTTGGCGTCCCGTATCCGGATCCGTGTACTCGTACTCGTACTGAGCCGCGTCGTCGGTGCGGCCACGCACGAAGCCGATGACGTCGAAGTTCAGCGCCGTCTTGCTGGCCAAGCGCCACTCGAGACCGAGTCCCGCCTGGAGACCGAAGTAGCTGTAGTCCCTCTCCTCGGCGCTTCCGTTCACCAGCGGCTGACTGCGATCCAGCTTCACGTGAGCGCCGGTGAAACCGAAGCCACCCAACGCGTAGAGCTGGAACTTGTCCTTCGGATTGAAGAACACGAGGCCATTGAAGGTAAGAGCGGTCTCTTCACGCTCATCAGCCTGGTAGTCACGACCGCCGAAGAAGTCCAAGCCCACCTCGAACGCGAAGTGAGGCTTTGGACGGTAACGCAGGCCCACACCAAGACCGCCCATGCCGCGGTCATCGACACCATCGCCGTTGGCGTAGTTGTCATTCTTCTTGCTCATCATCACGCCTTGCAGGCGCAGGTTCAGGCCCCACTCGCGCTTCCAGCGCGGCTTCTTCGGCTGGGGCGGTGGTTCAGGCGCGGCGCGGTCCTTGACCACGACGACGGTCGGCGGCGGCTCGCCCTCGGGCTGGTACACCACGATCGGCGGTGGACGCTTCGTGCGCCGCTTCGGAACGTCGACGCGCTCGGGAGGAGGCGGCTCGTCCGCGGTGTCCGCTTCGTCATCGACGTCGACGTCGCCACCTTCATCCTCACAGAACCAGGATCCGGGAGGACATTCCTCTTGAGCATAGGCAGTGCTGCTGACCAAAACAGGGACTGCACAGGTGGCTAAGACAACGCTGAATGCGGTGAGCCGCGTCTTCATGGAAGGCTCCTTTCGGATTCTGGGGTCGCACCCCCGAGCGCCGCGAGAGCCCCGCGGCACTCAAGAGGTTAGCAATCCGGGTGCCAGGCGCTAGGTCGGCCGGTTTCGCGTTCAATCCTCGAGAAAACTCGATGGTTTCCGGATCTGGCCAATCACGCCAGCGTGGAGAGCCGTTTACACCAGAGTGAACTGCCGGTAGGGAGCAGCGTGGTTGCTCAGCTGCGACTCAAGCCTGGTCACGTTCAACCTGTCTGGGCCGGGCACCCCTGGATCTACGCTCAAGCCGTGGATCGCATCGAGGGCGAGCCGGCGGCAGGGGACGAAGTGGATGTGTTCGACCCGCGCGGCCAGCACCTGGGTCGAGGTCTGTACTCGCCTGGCTCAGCGATCGCGGTACGGCTGTTCACACGTCGCCAGGAGTCCCTAAACGCGAGCTTGCTGAACCAACGCATCTCGGCGGCAGCTCAGCTTCGGCGCCAGCTCGGGTTCCCCAACGCGGACACCACCGCCTACCGCCTGATCCACGCCGAAGGCGATCAACTTCCTGGGCTGATCGTCGATCGCTTCGGAGACGCGCTGGTCGTGCAGTTTGGCACTCGGGGCATGCACCGATTGCGGGAGACCATCAGCGCTTCGCTCCAAGAAGTGACCGGCTGCTCGGTGATCCTGAACCGCACCAGCGGGCGCACGGCGAAGGCTGAAGGGTTCGAGGCGGGGCCGACGTTCATCGCGGGCCAAGCGGATAGCCTGCAGTTCCGTGAGCGCGGCTTCGACTTCGAGCTGCCGAGCGAGCTCTCCCAGAAGACCGGCTACTACTTGGACCAGCGCCCGCTACGGGACGTGATCGAGCGGCTCGCCACGAGCAACGTGCGCTCCGGAGGCAGCGGCCGCGTCCTGGACGGCTATTGTTTCGTCGGAAGTGCGGCTCTCGCGGCGGCTCGCGGCGGCGCAAAGCACGTGCACGCGGTGGACTCGAGCGCGCCCGCGCTAGAAGTAGGCGGACGCGTGGCGGAGCGCAACGGACTCTCCAGCATCCAGTTCGAGCGCGAGGACATGCGGCGCTACCTCGACAAGGTCGAGCCGGAGAGCTTCGACGTGGTGATCTGTGACCCGCCCAAGCTGGCGCCGAACCGCAACGCCAAGAACAAGGCGCTCGATGCCATGCGGAAGCTCGCGCAGGGCGCCACGCGGACTTGTACGGAGGGCGGCATCGTCATCCTCTGCTCTTGCTCGGCGTCGATCGGACTCTTCGAGCTGCGCAGAGCGATGGCGCTCGGCGCTCGCGACGCAGGTCGCCGGGCGGTGGTAGTAGAGCGCGTCTTCCAGGGAGGCGACCACCCGGTGCCCGCCGCCTTCCCTGAAGGTCAGTACCTGACGAACCTTGTAGTGCAAGTGAGCAGCTACTGATGCTGCCCCTCGCACAGCTCTCTCAGGCGGAAGCCCAAGGACTCCAGGGGCTACTCTTCGACCTAGACGACACGCTGCTCGACCACGGTCAGCTGACGCGCGAGGCGTACGAAGCGCTCTGCAACCTCGCGGAAACAGATCTTTGGCTAATCGCCGTCACGGGGCGCCCCGCGAGCTGGGGCGAGCTAGTCGCCGGGATGTGGCCGATCCGCGCCGCCCTGAGTGAGAACGGTCATCTAGCGCACGCTCGTTTGGGGGGGAGGGTACGGCGTTTGGACGCTATCCCGACCGCCACACGCGCGGCGCGCCGAGAGCGCCTGCTCGAACTCAGTGAGCAGCTGATGGCGGAGTTCTCGGAGCTGGTACCAGCAGACGACGTCCACGGCCGCGTCAGCGACTTCACCTTCGACATCGGTGAGTTTCGTGAGGTGGACCCTGCGGTAGTAGCCGCCGCGCGCCGCGCAGCAGAAGCCAGAGGCGCTGGCACGACGGTGTCCAGTGTGCACTTCCACATCACATTCGACACCCATGACAAGGCGAGCGGCAGCGTCGCCTTCTTGTCGCAGCACCAGGGCGTCGACAGCACGCGCGCGCTGCAATGCTTCGCGTACATCGGTGACAGCGAGAACGACGCTGCGTGCTTTGCTGCTTTCCGCACGACAATAGGTGTGGCGAACTTGAGCGGCGCGCCAAGCGTCGCGCCACGCTACCGCTGCAACGGCGCTCGCGGCGCTGGCTTCGCAGAGCTGGCGGAGCACTTGCTCCGCCTGCGTTCGTAACCCCCGCCAGCGTGTGATAGGGTCTCCCTCGAAATGGCGCGCCGCTCGTTTCAGAGCGTGCGCCGGGAGGCAACGGCGCCCGCAGAGGCAGGCGCATGCATGCAATCCAGAAGCGCATGCGAAGCAGAAAGGAGCTCCTCGTGAGCGAACTCAGAGTGAACTTCCCGCGCTTGCAGGAAGACATCGAGAGCCTCGCGCGCATCGGGCGCGCCGCCGACTTCGGCATCCACCGCATGGCGTTCAGCGACGCAGACATGCAAGCGCGCGCCTGGTTGAGGCAGCGCATCGAAGACGCCGGCTTGGACTTCTTCAGCGACGGGGCCGCCAATCTGCACGGGCGCCTCGGTTGGGATGGCAAGCGCCCGAGCGTGATCACCGGCTCCCACATCGACTCGGTGCCGGGCGCGGGTCACCTCGACGGCACGCTGGGCGTGCTCGCAGGCCTCGAAGCGCTGAGGCGCCTCAAGGAAACGGGCGCCAAGCTAGCGCGCCCTCTCGAAGTCATCAGCTTCACCGACGAGGAGGGACGCTTCGGTGGGATGCCCGGGTCCATGGCGCTCGCCGGGAGGCTGACCCCAGAAAGTATCCGCACGGCAAAAGACTTGCAGGGCCTCCGCCTGATCGACGCCATGGAGCGCCATGGCCTCGACGCGAGCCATCTGCTGCGCGCGCAGCGGAGCCCGGAGTCGATCCACGCCTATGTCGAGCTCCACGTCGAGCAAGGTCCGGTGCTCGATCGGCGCGGCCTGAAGGTCGGTGTGGTGGAAGGCATCGTGGGCCTGTTCAAGTGGAACGTGAAGTTCCTCGGCACGCCGAATCACGCCGGTACGACGCCCATGGACATGCGTCAGGACGCTTTCCAAGGCGTGGCGGAGCTATCGATGGCCATTCCGCGCATCCTCGAGGAAAACGGCGGCGGGCGCAGCGTGGCGACGATCGGGCGCATTCAGCTGCAGCCCGGCGCTCCCAATGTAGTCCCAGGTGTGGCTGAGTTCAGCCTCGAAGTGCGCGACATCGACTCCGCGGTGCTCGAAGAGCTTGGCGGTGCGTTTCGCAGAGCAATGAGCGCGATCGCGCGGCGCCGCGGCCTGATGTTCGAATTCGAGGTGTTGAGCGAGCTCTCGCCAGTGAAGTGCGACACGAGCGTGATGGACGCGATTTCGAGCAGCGCTGAGGCGTTGGCTGAGGAGACCCTGCGCTTGCCGAGCGGCGCTGCTCACGACGCGCAGCAGTTGGCGAACGTCACCCGCGTCGGTATGATCTTCGTCCCTAGCAAGGATGGCCGCAGTCATTCCCCCGCGGAATGGACTTCCTGGGAGGCCATCGAAGCTGGCGCGAATGTGCTCCTAGGAACCTTGGAGCGACTTGCAAGCTGACCTCCCCCAAGAAAAAACGAGAAGAGTCAGGCTATGGAAATCGAATTGAGCTTGGACGCAGCCTCGAGCATCGACCCGCTGAAGGACGTCTACCGCGAGGCGGTCACCGAAGCGCCCGAGGCTCAGGAAGCGATCGCGCATCGCACCGTCGCGCTGCTGGTGATCGACGTGCAGTACCTGGATGCCGCTCGGGGTCATGGAGTGTTCGCGGACGCCGTGAAGTCCGGCGTGCCGGCAGATGCGCAGGAGTACTACTTCAATCGCTTGGAAACGCTCACGCTGCCCAACATCCGACGACTACAGGATGCATTTCGAGGGCACCACTTGGAGGTGATCCACACGCGCATCATGTCGCTCACCCGTGATGGTCGCGATCGCAGCCCCGGGCACAAGCGCCTCGGCTTACACGCCGCACCCGGCTCGAAAGACGCGGAGTTCATCGAACAGGTTGCACCTCAAGGCGACGAGATCGTGTTCAGCAAGACCGCGAGCGGCGTCTTCGTCTCGACCAACCTCGAGTTCGTGCTGCGCAACATGGAGATCTCTGCGCTGTTCATGTGCGGCGTCTACACCAATGAGTGCGTCGAGACGACCGCCCGCGACGCGAGCGATCTCGGCTTCTTCACGAGCGTGATCGAGGACGCCTGCGCCACGGTGACCCCGGAGCTCCACAACTCATCGCTAAACACCTTGCGCGATCGCTACGCCAAGATCCTCACGACGGATGAAGCGATCGCCGAGCTCGAGGCCAACGCGAAGTTGCGCCCCCGTTGAGCTGGCTCAACCGGACTGGCTGCTGCTCCGCAGCACCGCGGCGCCAGTCCCAAGCAGCGCCAAGATGGGCGTCACCGCCGGGCTCAACGCACCAACCGCCATCGTCGCCACACCGACCACCCCAGGCAGTACCGCGATCAACACACCGAGGCGCGCCTCACGACGCGCACGCCCGGCAACGGCGACCGCGAAGGCAGCATCTCGAATCGCGTCCGTCGCGAGCTGCACGTTCCACTCGGCGCTGATCGAACCTGCTGAGGCGAGCGCCACCGACACATCGGCCGCCCCCAAAGCGACGTCGTCCGCTGGGCTACGCCCAAACACCACCACCTGCGCTCCAGCATCGGCGAGGCGCTTGATCTCCGCGCCGCGGTCCGCCGGCAATATTTCCGGTCGGATATGATCGATATCCAGCGAACGCCCGAGCGCTTCGCAGGTCTCCCGAGCATCGCCACTGATCAGCACCGGCTCGATGCTAGCATCCAGCAGGTACTGCACCGCCGCGCGCGCACCCGGCCTCAAGCCATCCTGCAGGCCCACCAGGCCGACGAGGCGCTCGCCCACCGCGACAAGCAGCGCCGTGCGCCCCATGCCCTCGAGCTCGTTGATGCGCGCCTCAGCGCTAGCGACGCCGATGCGCTCGCGCAGCATCAAGGCGCGACTACCCACCGCGAGCGCCTCGCCACCTGAAGTGACGCCCACGACGCCTAACCCAGGTAGAGTCGTCAAGCTCCGCACGCCATCGGCGCGCACGCCGCGATCTCGCGCGGCGCGCGTGACCGCAACAGCTACGGGATGTGTGGAACCCGCCTCGGCGCCAGCAACCCATGCGAGGATGCGCTCCGGCGGATCGCTGCCAAACACCTCGATACTGGCGACCTCGGGCTCGCCCAGAAGCAACGTGCCGCGGGCGCAGAACGCGCCGACCGTCGCGTGTCCCGCCTTCTCGAAGGCCGCAGCGCTGCGGTAGGCAACCCCGCGCCGCAGCGCGGACAGCACGCCGAGCCCCACGTGGAGTCCACCGATCTGCGCCACACCTGCCGTCGCCACAGCAGCTTGGGCCGCGACCACGTAGGCGATGATACCGACCCAGGATGCGCCCGCAGCAAGCGCAGCGAGCCCTGCCACCAGACCGAGCGCAGGACCGCCGCGCTCGGCGAGCAAGCGACCCGCGCGCGCGCTGGGCGCAATCAATTCCGCGCGGCGACGCGGATCGTTGGTCAGGCGTACCCAGGCTCGGTCGAGACCCGACCACGCGACCACAGCGCGCACCCGACCCTGCACGACCCTCGCGCCTGCGACCAGAGAATCACCCTCCCCCCGCGCTTCGCTCTGGTTCGCGCCGAGCCACGGCAGCACCTGCGCCTCGCCCGCAATGATGCTGACGTCGGCGGGCACCGTCTCTCCCGCTTCGATCAAGATCTCTTCGCCGGGATGTAGCTCGTTCGCAGTCGCTGGCGCCAGCTCCTGCCCGACGACGCGCCGTGTGGCGGCCGAGAGGGAAGTCTGGATGTGTTCCCGCTCCGCCTCAATCGGGCGCCGCGCGCGCTGCACCAGCCAGATCCCCGCGGCACTCGCTACCAGCGCGGCACCCGCAACGTTGACGATTTCGTTCGGACCCGAGCTGAGGGATGTCCCCAACGTGACCAACGCCGCGGTCAAGGGCGCGCCCATCAACGCCGCCGGGTGAGGCTCCGTCGCGTCTCGAGCACCGGCAAAGTAGCGCGCCACCAAGGCGGCGTTGCCCACCACCAACACGATCGCGCGGATGAAAATCAACGCGCGGAAGTCACCCGCAAGGGACAGCAAGAGCGACAGCAGGCCCGCGAGGCCCGCCATCAAGACCATCAAGGTGGGCAGGTCCGTCGGCTCGACCACCTCGACGGCTGTTCCCCGAGGATCTGCCGCCGGGCCGAGCTCGTCCAAATCCGAGAGGCCACCGCCTTCGATGCCAGCCTCGACGATCTCGCTGAGCGCCTCCGCCGTCTTCTGGCGCAACCCGAGATCTTCCGGAGTCTGCGCCAGGGTCGCGATCACGTCTTCCTGACGCAGCGCTCCCATGCGCCGCGGCGCAGGCAGCTGCGGCCCTGCGTTCTCGGGGTCGAACGCTTCACGACAATCCGCGGAGCAGAAGTAATGAAAGCGATCATGGAAGATCGCGACGCGCGGCGCCCGCAGCGGGTCAACGGGCTTGCCGCAGCGGTCGCAAGGCCGCTCAGCAACCCGCAGGAGCCCCGCGGAGTCCCTCGCGCCCGCTGCCGGCGACGGCGTCAGCTCCGTATCCATACGCTAATTCTCAGCCACCAAACGCCCAGGCAAGGAGCGCCTTCGAAGTGTGCAGGCGCGCCTCTGCTTCGTCCCACACGACGCTGTGCGAGCCTTCGAGTACCGCCTCGGAGATTTCTTCTCCGCGGTGGGCTGGCAAGCAGTGGAGCACGATGGACTTCGCCGCTGCCTTAGCGAGCAGCGCTTCGTTCAGTTCATAGCCAGCGAATGCCTTGAGCCGCGCGGCGCTCTCCGCCTCTTGGCCCATGCTGGTGAACACGTCGGTGCTCACCACGTCGGCCCCTTCGATGGCCTCTTCGGGGCGCCGCACGATGCTCAGCTTGGCGCCGCGTGCTTTGGCCTTGCTGACCACGGCGGCATCCGGGTCGTAACCCTCGGGGCAGGCCAGGGCGAGCTCCAGCTGCAGGAGGCCCGCCGCTTCTATCCAGCTGTTGGCCATGTTGTTGCCGTCGCCAAGCCAGCAGTACTTGAGCCCCGCGAGCTTTCCCAGCTTGCGGCGCACCGTCTGCAAATCCGCGAGGATTTGCATCGGGTGACCCGCGTCGGTCAAGGCGTTGAGCACTGGCACACCGGCGTACTCCACCATCTCCATCAGCTCGGCGTGACTGAAGGTGCGGAAGGTGATGCCGTGCACCATGCGCCCGAGCACCCGCGCCGTGTCCTTGATCGGCTCACCGCGCCCCAGCTGAGAGCCACTCGAGGTGAGCACCACCGGGTGACCTCCGAGCTCGCTGACCGCGACTTCCAGCGACAGCCGCGTGCGTGTGCTGGCCTTCTGGAAAACCAAGCCGATGCTCTTGCCAGTCAGCGGGCGAGGATGCTCTGCGGTGCCCCGGGTCTCCAGGAACCGATCGGCGCTGTCCAGCGCGCGCACGATGCCGCCCTCACCCAAATCCGCGAGTTCAATGAAGTGCCGAGTCACGCCGCACCTCCGAGGACCTCGTCGACGATCTTCAGCGCCTCGTCGAGCAGCGGCTGCTCGATGTTGAGGGGCGGAGTGAAGCGCAGCGCGACGCCACCGGCCACCGTCACCAGCACGCCCTTCTCGCGCAGCGCTTCCACTACACCGCGTGCGTCCACGCCTTCTTTCAGCACCAGCGCCTGCAAGAGGCCACGACCCCGCGCGCCCGCCGCGATCTTCGAGTGCTTCTCCGCGAGGTTCGCGAGCTGCTGACCGAGGTGGCCGCCGACCTTGGACACGTGCTGCATCAGCTGGGTCTCCTCCATCACGTCGAGCACGGCGTTGGCCGCAGCGGACGCGAGCGGGCTACCACCGAAGGTGCTGCCGTGGCTTCCGGGAGGCAACGCGTCAATCAAGAACGGCTTGCAGGCCATCGCACCAATCGGCACACCGCCGCCCAAGCCCTTGGCGAGGGCGATCGCGTCGGGTTCCACGCCAAAGCTCTGGAAGCCCAAGAACGTTCCGCAGCGCCCGACGCCGGTCTGCACCTCGTCGCCGAGCAAGAGCACTCCTGCGCTCGTGCACAGCTCACGCAGCCCCTGCAAGAAGCCTTCAGGTGCCGGCGTCACGCCGCCTTCACCTTGGACTGCTTCCACGATGATGCCGCACACGTCGTCGCCCATCGCCGCCTTCACCGCGTCGAGGTCGCCGAAGTCGACGTGAGTCGTCGGAGAGAGCGGACCGAAGCCCTCCTGGTAGCTCGGCTGCCCAGTCGCCGCGAGCGCGCCCAAGGTTCGACCGTGGAACGCCTTGTTGAAGGCGATCACACGCACGCGGTCTTTCTGATCCTTGGCCCAGTAGTGGCGCCGCGCGAGCTTGAGCATCGCCTCGATGGCTTCCGTGCCTGAGCTACAGAAGAACGCGCGCTCCATGTTGGTCAGGCGACACAGGCGCTCGGCCAAGCGCACGTTCGGCTCGTTGTAGTAGTAGTTCGACAGGTGCAGGAGCTTGCCAGCCTGTTCGCTGATCGCGGCGACGAGCTTAGGATGAGCGTGTCCCAGCGTGCTCACGGCGATGCCCGCGAACAGATCGATGTAGCGCTTCCCGTCGAGGTCGAAGAGCTCGGCTCCACGACCGTGACCAAAGACCAAATCGGGCTGGCGGTAGTTCGGATACAGGCTCGCTTTGGCAACCTGCACTAGCTCAGAGGTGTTGCTCATGGCGGCCGAACGCATACCCCAGCCCGCCGGTGGGGGCCACATGGCGCGCGTCTGTCCACGAGGCAATTCAGCCGCTGTCCCTGGAGCCAAAGCGTGTGTTGCCCCAAATCAGCGGGATGCAACACGTCGCTTCACTAACTGGCGAGCCGCGCCGCTGGTCGCGGCAGAGCTCCCAAGGTGCTCACGTGATCAGCACCGAGCGGGCCCGGATCCAGCTTGATTGGCTCACTTGGCAGCTCCAGCGCAGCTACTGGGCGCAGGGGATCCCGCCCGAAGTGGTCGAAGGCGCCGTGCGCGGCTCCTGGTGTTTCGGCCTCTACGAAGTGCGGGACAGGCTGGCGCTTCCGAGCGTCAGGTCGGCTTCGCGCGGCTGGTCACCGACGCCGCGACCTTCGCCTACCTGTGCGACGTGATCGTCGGTGAAGAACATCGGGGGCGTGGCCTCGGCACCTGGCTGGTCAAGACCGTGATGTCTCAGCCGGAGCTCGAGCCGCTCAGGCTGTGTTTGCTCGGCACCCATGATGCCCACGAGCTGTACCGCAAGTTTGGCTTTGCGGAGGCGCCGCCTGGGCGCTTCATGGGTCGCCGCAAGGCCTACATCTAGTTCCGCAAGGATTCAAATCAAGACGCTGAGCAGCAGTGAGGCCACGACGAGGACCCCAAGCAGGCCAGCGACCAAGAGCCACGCCCAGTCGCTGCGCGTCGCCGCAGGAACCTGGAGCGGCGACTCGGGCGCACACAGACTGCTCGGCGGTGCGCTTTCTAGCGTCGGTTCACGCAGCGAAGGCGGCGATAGCAGCGTGTGTTCCTGGACCGGCGATCGCAGTGTCCACGTGCCGTGGGTCAGTCCACGGCTTTGGGGGTGAGGGTCCTCCAGGTTCCGCTCGCTCTCCCCCCCAACCCCACGCAGCCAAGCAGTCGAGGCGGTGGGAAGCGTGACCGCAGGTTCCACCAATGTGTCCGCCTGGGAGCGCCGCAGCCACCCGCTGAGTGCCTGCGCAAACCCAGCGACATCCGCAAAGCGATCCTGAGGCTCGCACGCCATCCCCCGCTCCACGATGCGAACGAGCTCCGGATCCAGACTCGGAGCGCGCGACGAGAGCGGAGTGAAGCCGCTGAGCGCCACGCAACTCACGAGCTGACTCAAGTTCCCTCCGGAGCGCGGGAAGTGTCCACAGAGCAACACGTACAGCGCGACCGCAAGACCGTGCTGATCCGCCGCGGGCCCTATGTCGGCTTCGCCGCGCGCTTGCTCAGGCGCCATGTACTGAGGAGTCCCGAGTAGACTCGAGCGAGCATCCAGGGTAAGCGCCGTAGCACCGAGCAAGCGTGACACGCCAAAGTCGACCAGTTTTGGTACCACACGGAAATTGCCGTCAGCCAACGGCTCCCGATGCAAGACGATGTTGTCGAGCTTGATGTCTCGGTGGATAACGCCCATCGCGTGACCGTAGGCGACCGCTCCGAGGATTGGGAGCATCAGCTGAAGCGCCTCCGCTGGTTCAAGCGAGCCGCGCGCGACCAAGTGCGCTCGCAAGTTCTCTCCAGAGAGCCACTCCATCACCAAGAATGGCACCCCGACGTGCTCTCCAGCGTCGTAGACGCGCACGATGTTCTCGTGGGCGAGCCTGGAGGCAATTCTGTTCTCCCTACGGCAACGGGTTGCGAGGTTCTGGTTCGCGCGCAAACCCGGCAGCGCCGTCTTGAACGCCACGATGCGTCCGCTGGCGAGCTCGACCGCCTGAAACACCTGAGCCGTTCCGCCGGTACCGACCCGACCGAGCAAGTGGTACCCTTGCACGACACTGCCTGGCTCGAGCGGCGTGTGCTCTTCGCCTCCGTGAAATGTCAGGTCGACCGACCGTTGGCGAGAGACTGCATGGACAGGTGAGTTCACACGCCGCCCAGTGCAACCCGTGTGCCGAGTGGGACGCCAGGGCGCTGGCCGTTGGTGCTACGCAAGCGCATGTTTTGGCGGGCATCCCCCCGAATCGCCTGGGAAATCCCCGTGCGCCGCTGGCCCGCAGCGAGCGCACCCGTGCGTGCTGCGACGACTGAACCCGGCTTCGCCTTGCGCGCGACGTCGAGAGTGTCGTTTCGAACCGACACGCCGTCGCCTACGACCTACACAGCGGCCGCGGCCGAGCGACGCGAGCCGCAGCGGCTCAATCGGTCAGGGATATTGACACACGGAAACGGGCGAGGCTTAAAACCTGGAGCCTCACTTGACTGGACGTGCTCACGTTGCAAGCCTCCGCCGATGCCCACGAGCCGCTCTCACGCAACACGCCTTCAACAGCTCTCCGGGGTACTGTTCGCCACCGGTTCGCTGATCGCTTGTAGTTCCAGCAGTACCAACGTCAGCGAAAGCACCGGGGGTGCAGGCGGCGTTGGCGGAGCGAGCGCGGGAGCCGCGGGTGAGGCCGGGAGCGCGGGTGACGCCGGCGCGGCAGGATCGAGCTCGAACGTTGGCGGGACCGCCGGGCAAACCAGCGGTGGAAGCGCCGGCGCCGGGGCCGCTGGAAGCGGTGGAGCGGCGGGTACTGCCGGAGCGGCGGGCAGCGGCGGAGCGGCGGGCAGCGGCGGAGCTGCCACGGGTGGCGGCGCGGGCACGGCGAGCGGCGGAACCGCTGGCTCCACGAGCATCAGCTGCCCACCAGGCATGGCAGCGATCGCCAACACCTTTTGCATGGATCGCTGGGAGCTGAAGCTCGGGATTGGCGTCGCGCCGACCTCCACGCCCAATCAAACACCGATCACGAACTACAAGCCAGGAACCTTTCGCAGCAACTGCACGAGCGCGGGCAAGCGGCTCTGCACCCTCGAAGAGCTGGCAGACGCCTGCAGCAACGGCAACACGAGCCTATATCCCTACGGTAACGCCTACACCGAGGCAGCGTGCGGTGGCTCGGCGATCCACGACACCGGCGCGGCGGCAAGCTGCGTCAGCGCCGACCAAGTATACGACCTGGTCGGCAACGTATGGGAGCTGGCCGAGTTCGGCACCGACGCCTACGCGACGCTGTTCGGCGGAGACCATCGGCGGGATGGCGCACCCACCTTCAGCTGCTGCATCCGCACCCAGCCCGGCAGCGCATACCCGGCGGGCTGTGAGGCCCTCTACGACGCTTCGGACACCCTGGACCAAGGCACGAACACCACCACGGTCTCCGTCACGGCCATCACCCACACCAAGGATGCATACGACCGCGACATCGACATGGGGTACCGCTGCTGCTCCGACCCGCTGTGAGCCGGAGCTGCTGTGACCCGGAGCTGCTGTGAGCCGGAGCTGCTGTGAGCCGGAGCTGCTGTAAGCCGGAGCTGCTGTGACCGGAGCGACCGCAGCCGGCGTCAGCCGACCAGCTTCGCGGTGACCTCGCCACCCATCTTGTAGGCCTTGGCGCCAGTCATGTCGCTGATCTTGTCCCAGGCACCAGCGACGTCGTCGACGCTCACGGAATCCCCGAGGTTCGCCCCCGCGCTCTCGATCACCTCGACCTTCGCATAGTGACCGGCGCCCGCCTCGATGGTCACGCCGTTTGGCGCTCCTTCGCTACACAGGAAGAGCACCGCCGGGGTCACCAGCTCGGGCTTGAGGCGATTGAATATTTCCTCGGGGATCCCAAGGTTCTCCGTCATGCGCGTGGCCGCGATGGGCGCGATACAGTTCACCCTTACGTTCTTTCGCTCGCCTTCGAGCTTCAACGTGTTCATCAACCCTACCAGCCCGAGCTTCGCCGCGCCGTAGTTCGACTGGCCGAAGTTACCGTACAGGCCGCTCGAAGACGTCGTGAGCACCACGCGTCCGTACTGCTTCTCGAGCAAGATGGGCCACGCCGCCTTGGTCACGTACACGCCACCGAGCAAGTGCACGTTCACGACCAACTCGAAGTCGTCCAGGGTCACCTTGGCGAAGGTGCGGTCACGCAAGATCCCGGCGTTGTTGATCACGATGTCGACGGTACCAAACGCGTCAACCGCTGCCTTCACGATGCTCTCGGCGCCCACACGATCGGAGACCGAAGCACCGTTTGCCACCGCCTCGCCTCCTTCCGCGCGGATCTGTTCGACAACCGCGTTCGCCGCGTCGCTCGAGCCGCCGGAACCATCAACGCTGCCGCCGAGATCGTTCACTACGACCTTTGCGCCTAGCTTGGCGAGCGACAACGCGTGGCTCTTGCCCAAGCCGTTGCCTGCTCCGGTTACGATCGCGACTTTACCCTTGAAATCAATTGCCATTCGAGCCTCCAAACGTGGATGAAGCGGGGCGCTACCGTACAGGAGGTTGCGCCCAGAGCAAGCCCCGCGGCGCCTTCATGCGGCGCTTGCTCACTGCGCTTTGACGCGGCCCGGGATGCGCGAGCGTGGAGCTTCACCCGCATCAGGTACGTAGTCGCTGGCGAGCAATTGCTCGAGGTCGAACGCGACGAAGTCACCGTCGAGGTTTGGCCCTTCGCTGACCCAGAGGCGATGAGCACCGGAGTCCGCGATGATCGCGTGGGTTGCGATCCCTGCATCAATCGCTCGTCGATCCCCACGCTCGAGGCTCTGCCCGCCAGCGAGCTTGCGATCTCGAAGCCAGTCAGCGGCAATCTCCGGGGTGAGCGGCGTCGTTCCCTGCTGCGTGGTGAGTTCATCCCCCCGCTTGCGCCGCGGCAGGGTCGAGGTGATTTCACGAACCCTGCGGTTCTTGGGATCCTTGGAGCTCGGCCCCTCCAAGTGATTCGTGACGCAAGCGGCGCCCTCGAGTCCACGGTCGATGTTTGGCTGTCCAGGCACGCGCTCCACCACGCGTGCATCGCCGCGGGCGTCGTTCAAAATCACGAGATGGCTCACGAGTGGCTCGCGCTCAGCAAGTAGCGCCACAGCCTCCTTCGTGGAGTGCGCTTCGGACAGCACCCGCCTCAGCGCGTGCACGACCGGCTCTCCAACGACGCCAGGCTCGCCCGCACGCGCGCCGTGAACCACCACGGAAACGCCCTCCGAGTTCATGCCACTCACCACGCCCACGAGCCCTGCCCACGCGACGGATGCAAACGGCAATTTGCCGTCCTCACGCACGAGGAACACGATCTTCTCCTTGTCGAAGATCGGATGCACTTCGAAATCAAATGCGCGCGCTAGCATTCCGGCGCCGCTGGCGGTCTTTCCCGTGAAGGTCGTGCAGCCGATCAACGGCGACTGCTCGAAGCTCAGGCTGATGTCATAGAGCGCGTTCAAGAACACGAAGCGCTGGTAGGTTGGCAGCTCGGAGTCGAACGGATCAGGCTGATAGGCCGCGGCTTGCGCCGCGATCTCCTGGCGCCGATCGCTGCCGAGCTCACTGTCCAGATCCGCATAGCGCAGCCTCGCCATGTCTAACAGCAGCGCACGCGCCAAACGGCTCGAGACGTGTTGACGAAAGAGGCCCCACACCACCTCTTCGGTACGATCCATCTCTGCCTTGAGGAGCGTCGCGTGCGCCTGACCGATTTGGCTCCCAGTACCGACAAGCCGTACTTCTTCGAGTTTGCCGACGTGGCGCGCGTAGTCACTCGATCCATCGAGCGTTGCCCGCTCACCCCAGCTCGCATAGCGAATCCCCGCGGATTCACCCAGCGGCAGCAGCTGCAGCTCGACTTGCGGCGGGCGCATGCGGCTCCTCAACAGGACGTAGCTATGAAACGCGAGCGGTACGGCGAGCAAAGCCAAGAGCGCCAGGAGCTTCTTTGGGTGCCGCCGCACCCAGCCACCAAAGCTGCTGGGCAAGGGCCGCTTCGCCGGGCTCGAAGTGGGGGGAGAGGAGCTCATGGCCTACGCTATTTGGTGTCGTCGCGCAGCCTGGGAGGGCTGAGCCGGGTGTAGACCAGCGTCTTCAGCACGCGCCGCACGATCCGCGACGGATCTTTTACCACATGAAAATGTGTCTGCCGGAGTCCCGGTGGAGGGTAATACACCTCGATCGGGACTTGAATGATCGGGATGGCAGCGCGGGACGCTCTGAGCAAGACCTCCGCTTCGAAGGCATATCCTCGATCCCGCGTGCCGAGATCTAGAGTGCGCGGCAGCGGGTAGCGCCGTAGGCCGCACTGCGTATCCGCAAGGCGATGCCCCGTGAACGCAGATAGGAAGACGTTGGAGATGGCGTTCGAGACCTGAGAGTTGGCTGGCGCTTGATCTCTCTCGAGGTTGCGAACACCGAGCACGAGACTCTCCGCCGGCGCTGGATACTCCGCCAAGCGAAGCGCCTCATGGGCTAGATGCTGTCCGTCAGCATCGACTGTCACGGCCATGTTCGCGCCGCGCCGGTGGGCGACTTCGAAGCCGGTCATCAGCGCCGCGCCTTTTCCGCGATTGACGGGGTGGCGCACGACCCGCGCGCCGGCTGCCCTAGCACGGGCGGCCGTAGCGTCCCTCGAACCGTCATCCACCACGATGATGGGTACCCCGCTCTCCAGCAGTGAGAGTTCGCGGACCACTTCGGCGACGCGATCTTCCGCTTCGAAAGCGGGGATCACGAAGGCGTAGCTCGCTCGAGACATCCGGCCTTGTATACGCCAATCGTGCCCGCTGGGGTGCGCACAAACAACACTTCCCTGCGTCGGAGCGCCAGCACCACTGACGTTGGCGCTGACCCGCGATTTGGAGAACGCTTTTGCAAGCCACAGCGCAGCGAAGTGGCGACCTGCCACGCTGCAGACTATAGCAGGGTCGTGAGCCGTCCAGAGTTGCCCGAAGCCCAGGAGCGCCTGCTCGCGACGCGCATTCGCAAGCATTTGCGCGACCGCGTTCGCAAGAACCGCGCTGCGCTACCCGAAGGGGCAGCTCGAGCAAGATCCGCACGGATCGTTGAGCGGCTGGTCAGTCTACCAAGCTACGCGGAGGCGTCGGGCGTCGGGCTCTTCTGGCCCCTGGAAGGCAAGCGCGAGGTCGACCTGCGCGCACTCGACGAGCAGGCTCGGCAGGCCGGTAAGCGAGTCTACTATCCGTTTTTGCGAGGACAAACCACCGGCTTTGCTCGCGTCGACGACCCAGCCGAGCTGGTCGAGTCAGCCTGGGGCTTTCGTCAGCCCAAGGACGCTGTGCCGGCGGCTACCAGGGGTGAAATCGACTGGATCGCAGTCCCGGCACTGCTCCTGGCTAACGACGGTCATCGCCTCGGTTATGGCAGGGGCTTCTACGACGCCACGCTGCCAGACTTCTGTCCGCCGGGTGTGGCGGTCGGTGTGGGTTTCGAGTTTCAGCTCGTGCCCGAGGTGCCCAGCCAACCCCACGACGTCCGAGTGGACTGGGTGGTGAGCGACGAGCGAATTTTCCACACGGAATCAAGAGACGTCTGCACGGAAGCTTCTGGGGCGGCCGCGCGCTGGCGCCGCCTCGATGGGAACGAGTGAACGACTGTCACCTCACTAGCCGGTCGTGCCAAACCAGGCGCCGACACAGGCAAGCAGAAACGCCACCGGGGCCAACCCCAAAGACATCAGAACCCCCGACGACGTGCTGACGGCCAGTGTGAGCGCTAACAGCACGATGGCAATGCACGCACCCAGAGCGGGCTCGAGCACGCTGCTCGCTTCGCTCGCCCGCGCCACCAGAAACGCCGCAATGGGGAAGGAAACCAACACCGCGCTGCCCAAGAGCAACAGCGGTGCTCCTGCCTCTGGACCGCTGCTCTCCGCGTGACTGAAGTCGATCGCGAGCTCGTGTCCAAGCCACACGGCAATGCCTACGCTCACCAGCATCACGCCCAGCGTCACGAGCCCGCCAATGAGGATCCAGTGCAGCATGATGGGTCGGTCCGAGCGACGCAGGGACCGGCGCATCGCCCGAAGTGATGGAGGCTCCGGGAGCGAGCGTAGAATGCCGCGTCGCTCATGACCCATGCTGCCCTCAATCGGCGTCATGTCGCGCAACGCCAACCACCCGGTGGCGCCCATGCTCAGCGCGAGCGGAAGCGCAGAAGCCACGAGCTTGGGCGAACCCGAGCTGATCAAGAGGGCATAGAGCCCGTGGATCGCGACGGCGATCAGCCAAGCGACTCGAAACCACTTTCCTCGCGGTCTATCGCCCCGACCGAGCCAGTAGCCCCACAAACCAGACGCGAACAGTTGTAGCGGGATCGCGAGCAACAGTTGAGCGCCTGTCAGCCCGCTCAGCTCGACGCCCCGGCTTGCCCAAATGAGCTCCACGACGCTCAATCCGACGCCAGCCATCACCCCGTACAGCAAGCCGACTCGCGGGCTTAGCAACCTGCCCGTGGCGTACAAAGGCCAAACGCAACCGACTTTGGCCGCTTCCTCGAGCGGAGCTGCAAGCAGAAACATCGCGAGCGCGGCGGTGCCCGCGTTCCCGCCTTCGACTCGGAGACTGAGGTCGGTGAAGCGCAGCAACAAATGTTCGAGGTACAGCGCCCCCGCGCCCAAACCGACGCTCGCGCCGAGCACCGCAAGCACGATGCGCGAAGAAACTGGCCGCAGCCGCCCCACTCGCAGCCACACCAGACCGCCAATCAGCGGCGCCGGGAGCGCGAGCAGAAGGGCGAGGCCGATGTTCACGCAGTCGGCTCTGCCTGGGGTTGGCTAAAAGTGCAAGCCAAGCACGCCAGTCAGGGCGACTGAAGTGCCCACGCTCGAACCGTCAGCCTCCAAAACCTTCGCCTGCGCCTCCTGACTGGTCCCCGCAGAGGCCGAGGTGTTCAGAGTCGCTCCGGGTCGCGTCAGCCCCAGCAACTCGCCAGTGAGGTTCGCACCAATCGAAAACGATGGGCTCAGGTACAGGTCAAAGCCCGCGCCAGCTCGCACGTCGTACCCGGTGATCTGAACGTCGCTTGAGTTGATCTGGGCCCCGATGTTGTCGGAGCTAAAGCCTCCGATGGAAGCGTAGCCGCCTCCGAACGTGAAGTATGGCTCAAAATTTCCGAGTGGAATATGTATGCCCAACTCGGCGTTCAGCGTCCACATATCGTACTCGCTGAATTTGTTGAGTCGAAAGCGCGGTCCGATAGTGATGAAGACGAGGCGGAGGCCGAGCCCCGCACCGATGACATACCCGCTGTCAGTGGTTTTTTGCGTCCCAGCGTCGACGATGTTGTTAGCCTTGAAGGTCTGCAGGCCGATGTGGGCATAGCCACCCTCGACGTTCAGATAGATGAACTCCAGACCGCGGCCCGAGTCTTCCTTCTCTGACTTCTCGAGGTCGGCTTCGGTTGCCTGGGCCGCGCTGTCTGATTGACCGCTGGGTGGCTGCAGCCCGCCCGAACTCAGCCCTTGCTGTCCCGGCTGACCAGGCGCTGGCTGCCCGTAACCAGGCTGCCCGTAACCAGGCTGCCCGTAACCAGGCTGCTGTCCGTTACTCGGTTGCTGCCACTGGGCGAACGCTGGCCAGCTCAGTGTGAGCACACTCCCGACGACTACGAACTTCAAGAAAGACTGCATGAGGACAGATCGTATGGGGGCGAGTCTCCAACCGCCAGCCAAAAACCATGACGGATCTGGGACGCGTATGGGAGGTCGATTCTCGCCGCGCTGCAGCGCGGCGACCGCTCGCGTCTCGTGGACTTTCTGGGTCAAAGCCTATGTGCTGCGTAGACTCGATCGCGCCAAGCCAACAGGTCGGCGTAGTCCGCCAGCTCTGGATCGGACCAGGCTTCACGGCTCGCGCGCCCCAGCCGGATGTAGCTATCCGCCACGGGCTGGACGAACTGCAGCGCGGCACAAAAAGCAATGTCGACGTAGGAAAAGCGCCCAAGAACGTAGGCATCGGGGTTCGCCACAGGCTCCCCCATGTGTCCGGGCGCCGGAGCGAGGGCCGCCCGCAGCTGGTCCAGCGCGCCACGCATGCGTGCCAGATGCTGAGCGCTCGTCCGCTCCCGCGTGACGTACTTTCTGCGCAGAAACTCGACGCCGAGCCTGCCCACGCGGGGCGCCAGCGCGCCTCCCACACGGAAAGCGGGCGGGAGGCTCTCCACCAAGACATCCTCGCGCTCGGCGGCGCGCTCGGCGGCGCGAGCTCGGCCGGAGTTCATGAGCTCGTCCGCGAGCTGATCGAACTCGACGAGTCGCGGGTCAGGAGTAATGATTCCTCCAGGAAATAGACTCGACCCACGACCAACCGACTCCGCGTAGCGAGCGATGGACATGGAATCCTCCCACAAGTCATGGCCACCGAAGAGCACCGGAACAGTGACGGGACCGCGCCATTTCTTCAGCTGGACACGCAGTAAGGGTTCACCGAGCAAGGGCAAGTATTCCCGGCGCGCGTGTACGACACGATGGTGGTCGAGAGCCCAGGCGGCTTTCTCGGACCAGGGAGAGTAGTGGAGGTAGAGCAGCGTGAGCACGCGCTGCCAATAGCACAGACTGTCGGTAGCGCAGACTGCCGGTAGAGCAGGGCCGACATCGAGCTGTCCTAGCGCACGTCGACTAGCGCACGGAGCTTCTTCAACACGCTGTCAGAACCGATGATCTCACTCAGCGCGGCCAGCGCTTCGAAGTTCGGGCCACTCCAGCGCAACTCATCCAAGCCTTCTTGGAGCGGTACGTCGCGACGCAAGGTCGCGAGACGGCGATACAGCAACGCCTGCTCGCGCGACGACTCCAGTTCCGCGCTGAGCCGCGCCGCACCTCTGGGTTTCACACTCCAGTCCTCGACGCGCGCAGGGATGCGTTCCAGGTGTACATACTCGGAGAGCACCGCCCCGGCCGACTTGGCGCCCCACTTCGGGATGCCAGGGATGCCATCCGCCGCATCCCCGACCAACGCCAGGTAGTCAGGAATCGACTCCGGAGCGACTCCAAACTTCTCCCTCACCCCCTCCGCGTCCAACCACTTGTCCCTGAGGCGATCCCAGCACACGACGCCATCCCCCACGCACTGCGCGAGGTCCTTGTCGGGCGAGCACAGCACGACACGCTCGACGTCGGGAGACTGAGCATAGCGGGCAGCACCCGCAGCAAGCGCGTCGTCCGCCTCGAACTCCACCATGGGCCACACGACGATGCCCAGCGCGCGGGTCGCCTCCTCGGCGAGGGGAAACTGCGCGAAGAGATCGGGATCGATGCCCTCCCCCGTTTTGTAACCGTCGAACAACGCGTTTCGAAAGCTCTCGATCTCGTGATCGAAGGCCACGGCGACGTGGGTTACGTCAGTGTTACTGACGAAGTTGGCGAAGTTGCTGAGCAGGGCGCGGGTCGCGCCAACTTCACGTCCCCCAACGCTCGAGGAAGGCGCACCATAAAACGCGCGGAACAACTCGTACGTGCCGTCTATCAAATGGACTTGCATGGGCCTGTGACTCCCGATCCATCGGGCGCGCCTGGAATGTCCCAGCAAAAGCGCTGGTACATCAAGCTCCGTCAGACCTTCGTCAACCCTCGACGGCCCGTTCGTACAACACCGCGCCGCGCTTTGGGTGCCGATCTAGTGTCCTGTCTCCGTAGTTCGCTGCAAAACTCGCACGCTCGACTCCTGACACGGCGGTGGCAACAGCTGTGTGAGAAACCACTGCCCACGGTGGACGTATGCCCCTATCCCGTGCAGGATGCCCGCTGAGGGAGCGTTGCTGCGTTTGAGCCGCCTTTTGAGGTGCCTCTGGCGGGGACGTCTGCTTCCGCGGGCGCGACTGTCGCGCCCCCATGTGCTGACGACGTGAACGTCTCCAAGCGAGCCAACCCACTCCGACTACCGCTCACCGCCCCGCCGCACCGAGGTATCCATGCTCACCACCGACACCTGTGGTTCACGCCTGTTGGTCGACGTTCACGTTCGCCCCGGGCAGTCCAATACGCTCCGCCAAGACGCGCTCGCGGGGCTCACGCGAGATCCCAAACAGCTGCCGCCAAAGCACTTCTATGACGCGCGGGGCTCTGAGCTGTTCGACGCGATCTGCCGAACGCCGGAGTATTACCCGACGCGCACCGAGCAGGCCCTGCTTGAGCAGGTCTCGGAGCGCGTGATGCGGAGCGTGCGTCCGACTCACCTCGTGGAGCTCGGCAGCGGCATGGCAAGGAAGACCCACGTGCTGCTGACGGCAGCCGCAGCGCAGGGCCAGCAGCCGCGCTACGTGCCGTTCGACGTCAGCGAGACTGCGCTTCGCCACAGTGCCGAGACGCTCCTATCGAGCTATGCCTGGCTCTCAGTTCACGGTGTGGTCGGTGACTATGACCACCACCTTCACCTGCTTCCTCGGGGAGACCGAAGGCTAATTGCGTTCCTTGGCGGAACCATCGGCAACTTCGAACACCACGAGGCAATCCGCTTCCTCCAGCGCGTGGCCAAGACGATGGGCCCAGGTGACGCCCTGCTCCTTGGCACTGACTTGGTCAAGCAGAAGATCACCCTCGACCGCGCCTACAACGACGCAGCGGGTGTCACTGCGGCCTTCAACCTCAACGTGCTGCGAGTCATGAACCGTGAGCTCGGCGCGAACTTCGATGAGTCTCGGTTCAGGCACGTGGCTTTCTATGACGAAGACACCCGCCGCATCGAGATGCACCTGGAGAGCCTTGCGCCGCAACGGGTACGCCTGCAGGCGCTGGAGCTCGATGTGGAGTTCAAGCTCGGCGAGCGCATGCGCACAGAAATCAGCCGTAAGTTCTCGGAAGAAGCCGTCGCGGAGTTGTTTGGAGCGGCAGGGCTTGAACTCACCCACTGGTTCACCCCGAGCGACCAGGCGTTCGCTCTGAGCCTCGCGAAGCTCCCGAGTCGCAACTAGGACGACGCCCGCCAGCCCCAAGCAGGCTGGCACCAGGGCTCGCAATGTTGGCGAAATGGCTCACCGGCGTTGCATACTAACCATGTGCTTGAACGCGCGTTGATCCGCACCTGGGACCGCGCCGTACATACCGCTGCGGCGATTGGCTATCGCCTGCCGCTCGCCAGCCCAGCCCGCTACGGCGTCGAGGTCACCCACGACGTTCGCTACGCCCCGTCGACCAGGCGGGCGCACTTGCTTGACGTGTATCGACCAATCGGGAGGCGCTCGCCCCCCGCATTGCTCTACGTCCATGGAGGCGGGTTCGCCGTTCTGAGCAAAGACACCCACCGCATCATGGCGCTCGCATTCGCGTCCGCGGGCTTCGCGGTCTTCAACATCAACTATCGACTGGGTCCAACCCACCGCTTTCCGGCTCCACTCCAGGATGCCAGTGCGGCGCTCGACTGGGTGGCGACCCATGCCTCGGAGTTTGGCGCTGATGCGGCGCGGCTGTGCCTCGCCGGGGAGAGCGCCGGTGCGAATCTAGTGGCCGCGCTGGCCTACTGCGCAACTCACCCGCGGCCAGAGAGCTACGCGCGAGTTCTCTTCGAGCGCAATCTGCGAATCCGTGCGGTACTGCCGATCTACGGCCTGTTCGATATGCAGGACATGGAACGCTTCGAGCGCGCCGGCATGCCATGGTGGTTGCGAGCTGCCCTCCGCCAAGCCGGAACGTCCTACGTTGGCCGGCCGCTCGAGGAAAGGGCGGCAGCGGCCCCGTTGGCCTCCCCGTTGCGCTGCTTTCAGGCTCCGCCTGGACCCAGCGCCCGGGCTCTACCGCCGTTCTTCCTGGCCTGCGGCACCCGCGATCCATTGCTGGGTGACAGCAAGGCGTTGTGTGAGGCGCTGCGTCGGCGGGGCGGTCGCTGCGAACTTTCAATCCATCCGGGGGAAATACACGGCTTCAACGCGATGCTGTGGCGCCCTGAGGCGCGAGCCAAATGGCGAGCCGCGTTCAGCTTTCTGGAGCGTCACACAGCCGTCGCCGAGCCTTGACTGGCGCTGCCCGTCGGCCCTGCGCGAAGCCGCGGGAAAGCTCGAGGGAACTCAGATGAGGCACAAACCCTTGCGATCTCGGAGTGGGCTGGGGATGATGCCGCTGCCCTGCGAGGTTCATCTATGTCCAAGCACTCCTTAAACAATTCTGCTCGACGTCGTGCGGGCGCGCTGCGCGCCCCTAGCCTCCTGGCCCTGCTCACCGCTGGGCTCTTCGTGACCAACTGTACGTTGATTACCGATGTGGACCGCAGCGAGATCCCCGAAGGCGCGGGTGGGTCTGCAGCCGGAAGCGGCGGCAGCGCGGGCACGGCAGGTGAAGGCGGCACCTCGGGTGGCAGTACCGGCGGGACGGCTGGAGACGGCGGCACCGCTGGAACCTCGGGAGCCGGCGGCACGGCTGGAACTTCGGGAGCTGGCGGCACGGC
This sequence comes from Polyangiaceae bacterium, assembly GCA_050183255.1. Classification (GTDB taxonomy): domain Bacteria; phylum Myxococcota_A; class Polyangia; order Polyangiales; family Polyangiaceae; genus JAHBVY01. The sequence continues at coordinate 35,222 of JBFXBK010000040.1, forward strand.
TGGAACTTCGGGAGCTGGCGGCACGGCTGGTGCCTCGGGTGCAGGTGGAACCGCTGGTGCAGGTGGAACCGCCGGTGCGGGCGGCGCTGCTGGTGCGGGCGGTAGTGCCGGCATGGGCGGCACGGCTGGAACCACCGGCGGCACCGGTGGAAGCACCGCCGGAACCGGTGGCACCACAGGCGGCACCGGCGGGAGCACCGCTGGAACCGGTGGCACCACAGGCGGCACCGGCGGGAGCACCGCTGGAACCGGCGGCACCACGGGAGGCACCGGCGGAAGCACCGCTGGAACCGGCGGCACCACGGGAGGCACCGGCGGAAGCACCGCTGGAACCGGCGGCACCACGGGAGGCACCGGTGGAAGCACCGCCGGAACGGGCGGCGCTACAGCTGGTACCGGCGGGACCACCTGAGTCATTCAGTCCCCAACATCCTGCACGCCACGTTTCCGCAAGGAACACGTGGCGTTGCTGTTTCCAGGCGGCGCGCCCTGCGCCTGCTAGGAGCAGCGTTGCTGGCACCAGCAACGCTACGAGCAAAGCCCACTCCGCAGTCGAGGTGGCAGAGCCTGAGCCACGGGTTCCGCGCACTGGATCTACGGTTCCGCGGCTCAGCGACTTTTGCCAAGCGGGCGCTGCTCCTCGTGCCTCACGACGTAACCCCACGCGAGCGACTCCCCGTGGTCGTGCTGCTCCACGGATTCGGGCAGGGCAAACCAACTGGGGACGCGTCGCGCCAACAGCGCGCCATCCACGCGTGGGAGGCCGAGTACGGCATCACGCTGGCCGACGAACGCCTGCGCCAACCGCCGCTCGAGCGGCTCTACCCTCGAGTGCTGTACCTGACGGATCCGCGCATCGCAGAGATCAACCGTGCTCTCACGACGCAGCCATTCCGGCGGGTAGTGCTGGTGTGCCCGATCACGCCCATCCCCTACTTCCAGCAGCGGACGGCGCCGCTGTTCATCGAGTTTGCGAACTGGGTTGGCGACGAGCTGCTCCCCACGGTTCGGCGCCTAGCGCCCGCCAGCGGCCGCAGAGCGCACACTGGCATCGCCGGTCACTCGATGGGAGGCCAGATCGCCCTCGAGGTGTTGCTGCGGCGCCCCGATCTCTTTGCTGCCTGCATGCCCATTCAGGCGGCGATCGAAAAGCGCCAAGCCTACTACTACGCCAAGCGCTTCGAAGCCGCGTTTCCCGAACGCCGCCCAGCGCTCCACATCATGACCTCGAATCGCGATCTGTACGTCGAAGCCAACCGCCGCCTGCGTGCAGAGCTCGAGGGCCGAGGCGTTGCTCCGGCGTTCACCGAGCCTTTCGGGCATCACGCGACGAGCTTCGTGCGCGAGATTGGGAGCCTGGAGTTGCTGCTCTGGATGAGCGAGACGCTCCGAACCACCGTAGCGCCAGAGCAGCGTTTTGGCGGTTTTCCGCCCGGTTATCCTTTGAGCTGGACGCCTTGAGCCTCGAGAGCTCAGCCACGCTGACGGCGTCGCAGCCACAGG
>JBFXBK010000041.1:0-36445 GCA_050183255.1 Polyangiaceae bacterium
CTCGACATCGTGACCAATCACATGGGGCAGCTGTTTTACTACGACATCAACCTCAACGGTCAGGCAGACGAACGCGTCGAGGGGAACGGCACAACGAGTCAGGTCAAGGCGATCAACGAATACGACCCTGACTTTGATCCCCGGGGAATCCAGGCATTCACGTCGCTCGGCGAAGCCGGCCCAGCGCCGATCATCTTTCAGCGAGACGCGGCGACCAACCACATGCCACCGAGTCAGTCGGTGCTGCGCAACGCGTGGGCCTACAACCGGCGCGGCCGCGTGTGGAGCTACGACATCACCGAACAGGTCGAGAAGGGAGACTTCCCAGGTGGACTGAAGGATCTGAACACCCTCGACCCGCGGGTCCAGGAAGTGCTCATCGACAGCTTCGTGCGTTGGGTAGAGCTCGCGGATTTCGATGGCTTCCGCATCGATACGCTGAAGCACGTCGAGCACGAGTTTTGGCAAGTGTTCGCGCCGGAAGTGCGGCGCCGCCTCGCCGAGCGTGGGAAGACGAACTTCTTCATGTTTGGCGAAGCCTTCGACGGACGCAGCGATGTGGTGGGGCCCTACACGCTCCCCGGGGAGGTCGACAGCGTGTTCTTCTTCCCCCAGCACTTCCAGGTGTTTCGCGACGTCTTCCAGAACGGGGCTGCCACCACGCAGGTCGCCGACCTATTCCAGACGCGGGACGAGAGCGGTCTCTACGGCACGCAACCTCAGGAGCGCGGGATCGGCGTAGCTCCCAATCACGCCCTGGTGAACTTCATCGACAACCACGACGTCGCGCGCTTCAAGTACGGCCGAGATGACGATACGGCGCTCGAGAATGCGCTGCTGTTCTTGTTTACCGAAGACGGTATCCCGTGTGTCTACTACGGAACCGAGCAGGGTTTCCGCGGTGGAAATGATCCAGCGAATCGCGAGGACCTCTGGAGCAGCGGCTACGACACGAACTACCGCACCTATCGCTGGATCAGCCGCCTGTCGAAGCTGCGCCGCAATTATCCCGCGCTGACTCGCGGCGAGCTGAACTTCACCTGGGTGACTGATCGCGTGGCTGACGAATCCGACGCTGGCATCCTCGCGTTCGAGCGCCGGGGCGGCGACGCCGGAGATGGCTATGCACTGGTAGTCATCAACACCAACGCCGCGCACACGAGTCGCACCGAGTTCGAAGGGGCTGCGATGCCGCTGAATGTCGCGTCGGGCACGGTGCTCGTCGATGTGCTGGATCCCAGCGGTCCGAGCTACAGCGTGGCCACCGATGGGACGCTGGCGCTGGACGTGCCCGCGACGAGTGGCAAGATCCTGATCCCGCAGGCGCAGGTCAAAGCGGGCCTCTGAGCGTCGGCATACTTGCTAGGCGTCGAGTGTTGAGCCCGAGCATGCCTTCGCCTCTCTACGATCCCGCTCCTCGTCGCCCACTAGCTCGTGACGAGAAGTGGATCGCGGCGCTGTTCTTCCTCGTCTTCTTCGGGTCACTTGCTGGTGAGCTGTTGCGCGACTTCACCCCGATGAAGCTCGGTCTGGTGTTCGTAGTGGCGGCTTGGCTCCCACTGCTGGTGCTGCACGAGTTGGGGCACGCGCTGGTAGCCCGATTGCTCGGCTGGCATGTCTACGAGGTGGTGATCGGTCAGGGGCGGGACGTCGCGCGCTTCGTCGTCGGGGACGCCGTGGTGCGCTGGAAGCTGGTTCCGCTCACCGGGCACGTGCGCACGGTGCCGAGCGATCTGCGCTTCGCGCGGTTCAAGCAGGCGCTGGTCTATGCAGCTGGGCCTGGCATCGAACTCTTGTTGGTGTTGGTCGCCTGGCTGATCGCCGGGGATAGTTTGTTTCAGCGCACCAGCTCCGTGCCCTGGATCGTGCTCCAGAGTGTGTGCCTCACCGCGGCGATCGGTGGCGTGCTCAATCTGGTTCCGTTTGCGGTCAAGGGCGGTGTCTCCGATGGGATGGGCCTGCTCCTGAGCTTTGTTACTCCACGGAAACAACTCGAGTGGCAGCTGGCGGCCCCGTGGGCCATACGCGCTGATCGCCTGCTGGACGATGAGCAGGCGCAGCGAGCGTTGGAAGTGATTGAGCAGGGACTTCAGAGGCTGCCTGCGCATCCGCGCCTGCTCTTGAGCCGTGCGCTGTGCCACGCCGCGCTGGGTGATGACGGTGCTGCGGTCCAGGAGCTAGATGGCTTTGGCGAGCTGGACACCTACGACGCCGAACTGAAAGGGCTGATCTTCGTGACCGGCGCCGAAGTGGCGCTGCTGGCCGCGAGCCGGGAACGCCTGTTCGACGCGCGTCGATTGGCCGATCTCTCCCTCCGCGAACGCGCCAACTCCGCCGAGGCGCTCAGGATCAAAGGGGCCGCGCTGATCGAGCTCGGCCACGTCGAATCAGGCATCGAGCAGCTCGAGCTGGCCAGCCGCTTCGCGAGCGATGAAACGGAGCTCGAGCGCGTGTTCGCGTGGTTGGCCATCGGCTACGCGCGTCTGGGCATTGCGCAGCGTTCGCGGGTCTACTTGCACGAACTGGCGATGCGTCGTCCACCGGCGCGGCTCCGTCGCCTGCTCGCCGTCGTGGATCCACGTTTCGCCGAGCCGGGCGAGTCGGCTTCACATCGCGGTGCACCGAGTGGCGAGGATCTAGACGCATAAATGCTTGTCGCGCTCGCGTGGCGCGTGCATTTGACGGGCGGCAATGGCGGGGAACAGCTTTGGACAGGCGTTTCGTATCACCACGGCAGGGGAATCCCATGGGCCGGGCAATCTGGTGATCATCGATGGGTGTCCGCCGGGGCTCGCGCTCTCAGTGGAGGATCTGCTGCCCGACCTGGCGCGTCGTCGGCCCGGGCAGAGCAAGCTGGTTACCCAACGCCAAGAAGCCGATGAGCCCGAGATCTTGTCTGGGGTCTTCGATGGGCGCACCACCGGAACCAGCATAGCGATCCTGATCCGCAATCAGGATCAACGCTCCAAGGACTACTCGGACATCAAATCCAAGTACCGACCTGGGCATGCGGATCACAGCTACGACGCGAAGTACGGCTTTCGCGACTATCGCGGCGGCGGTCGCTCGAGCGCGCGAGAGACGACGGTCCGCGTCGCCGCAGGCGCTGTAGCCAAGAAGTTGATCGCCCAGGCCTTTGCTGGTCGCGTGCTGAGCTACGTGACTCAGGTCGGCGATATCAAGGCCGAGATCGCCCGTCCTGAAGCGGTCGAACTTGCTCAGGTCGAGTCGTTCGCTGACGGCTCACCCAACCCGGTGCGGTGTCCCGACGAGGTTGCCGCACGGAAAATGATAGAGCTCATCGATCAGGTGCGCATGGCGCAGGACTCCATCGGTGGTGTCGCAGAGGTGGTCGCTACGGGGGTGCCGGCGGGGCTCGGCGAGCCGGTGTTCGACAAGCTGAAAGCGGACCTCGCTCATGCCTTGTTCAGCCTGCCCGCGGTGTTGGGCGTCGAGTACGGGATCGGCTTCGGTTGCGCCGCGCTGCGTGGCAGCGAGAACAACGACGTCTTCACCAGTGAGAAACTGGCGGATGGCAGCGCCCGTATCGTGACCCGTACGAACCGCCACGGCGGCATGCTCGGCGGGATCTCCAGCGGCATGCCCATCGTCTTGCGCGCGGCGATCAAGCCAACCAGTAGCCTCTCGCAGCCGCAAGCAACCGTCACGCAGAGCGGAGACGAGACACAGATCGCCACGCGTGGCCGTCACGATCCGTGTTTGCTGCCGCGCTTCATTCCGATGGCCGAAGCCATGGTCGCGATCGTGCTGGCGGACCACTGGCTTCGCTGGCGAGGTCAGCGCTCGATGGCGCTTGGGGAGGAGTAGGCGGGGTGGTTCGTGTTGCGATCGAGGGACTGAAGAAGGGCTTCGGTCAGACGCAGGTGCTCAAGGGGGTCGACATCGACCTGCCTGACGGTGGCTTCGCGGTTTTGGTTGGTCCGAGCGGTTGCGGCAAGTCCACCCTGCTCCGCCTGATTGCCGGCCTCGAGCTGTCCGACGCGGGGAGCATCCACTTCGGAGAGCGCGATGTCACGCGGCTCCCTCCTCGAGAGCGCGACGTCGCGATGGTGTTTCAGTCGTATGCGCTGTATCCGCATTTAACCGTGCGGAAAAATTTGTCGTTCGGGCTCGAGCTCAAGGGCACGCCGGCGAGTGAGATCGAGACGCGGGTGAAAGAAGTCAGCGCGATGCTCGGTCTCGAGCAGTTGCTCGAGCGCATGCCCAAGGCCCTTTCCGGGGGGCAACGTCAACGCGTCGCCATGGGGCGCGCGATCGTGCGGCGCCCGGCGCTATTCTTGTTCGACGAACCGCTCAGCAACCTCGATGCAGCGCTGCGCGCCCAGGTGCGTGTGGACATTCGCAAGCAGCACGATGCGTTGGGCGCGACGAGTGTCTACGTCACCCACGACCAGGTGGAGGCGATGACGCTGGCTGATCGGTTGTTCGTGCTGAATCAGGGTCTCGTTGAGCAAAGCGGGGCTCCGCTTGAGATCTACGCGCGCCCGGCGACGCGCTTCGTCGCGGCGTTCCTGGGCAGCCCCGCGATGAACTTCATCGACGTGAAGGCGACACAAGGGCCGGATGGTTGGCGGCTGGAGGCGCCCGGCCTGAGCTTGCAGGCTCCCACCGATCGACTCGCCGGTGTGGTCGATGGTCAGCCCCTCACGCTCGGCGTCCGGCCCCATGCCCTCGAGCAACGAGCAGAGGGTGGCGTCAGCTTGCGCGTCGAGGTGATCGAGGCGCTCGGAAGCGAGACGTTTGCGCACGGAAAAGTTGGCGATGGGAATGTGGTCGCCCGCCTGGACTCCGGGGCGCAGGTTCGAGCTGGGCAGACGTTGACGCTGTCGGCGCCGCCAGCTGAACTGCATCTGTTCGATCCAGCGAGCGGGGTCGCGCTCGACTGAGGTCGTGCTGCGCTGACGGCGCTCGACTGACTGAGGCTAGCTCGACTCAGTTGACTGGGAAGCTCGCCGTTGGCGGGCGCTCCGCTGCGGGCGGCGGGGCAGGTGCTGGAGGCGGTGCCGGCGCGGGTGGCGGCGCAGCGACGGGCCTGACCGCCACGGGCTTTGGCGCGACCGGCTTCGGCTTTGCGGCGGGCGTTGGCGCGCTGACCGGCACAGGCTTGGCTGCAGGAGTCGGCTCGGCGGCGGGCTTCTCCGCGACTGCTGGCTCTTCCGCGACTACGGGCTCTTCCGCGGCGGGCGCCTCTTCCAGCTTGGGCGCCTCTTCGGTGGCCTCGGCAGTTTCCGTGGGGATTTCATCCGCCTTCGGTTCGGCCTTCACTGGCTCTGGCGCTGGCATCGCCGGGCGCTCCGCGACGGCCTTCTCGGTGGCGACGGCGCCCTCGGTGTGCGGAGCGTTCGCCGCGAGCTTCTCTCCGCTGCTGCGGTTCAGCAGTCCAATGCCTGCGAGGATCGCGAACAAGCCGACCACGCCAGCGACATACGGGATGAAGCGGCGGTGGTGCTGTTGTTGTTCGGGGGTGAGGGGCAGCACCTGGGGGAAGTCTTCCTCAGGCGTTGAGTGCATCGTGGTCCTGCGCTCGGTCTCGCTGATGCGCTCGCCAGCATCGAAGAACGCAGCTTCTTCCTCGTGGTCATGCACCGAGCTGTCGCGGTCGTCGGATTGGGTTGGCTTGCGAGTTCGCTTTTTCTTGGACTTCGCAGTGGCAGTGCGATCCGCGTCGGCTTGGGTGGCGCTGGCTTCTGCTTCGTCCGCGCTGGCGTCGGCTTCAGCCGAGCTAAGCTCTTCGGCCTTCACGGGCTCCTTCACCGGCGCCTTCAGCTCCGGCTCGGTTTCCGCGGGGGAACGAGTCGACGCGGGTGCCTGGCTGGTGCGCGCTGCGGGCGCCTCCGAGCGGCGGCCACGTTGGTTCTTGCGGCGCTTCTTGTTGCGTTTTGCGTTACGGCGGGACTGACCGTCAGCTGCGCTGTTCACGGGCTCTTCGAAGCTCCTGTTTGGCGTGCGGTGGGGGTCGCTGAGAAGCGCCGAGGACGCTGCGTTCTCAGACTCAGAGAGGGAACCGGAGTGTGGCGCGGGTTCCAGTCTCGGTAAACCAAACACGTGTTCAGCAGCGTCGTTCAGAGTGAGGTCCTCTTGTGCCATCGCAAGGTTCAACCAAAGCAACCTCCAAGCCAGCTGAAGCAAACGCGAACACCTGACGATTCGCGGCGTTTCATCTGGGCGCTGCGCCCAGGTGTGTGATTTCTGACGCCGCGCCCTGTGCCAGCGTGTGCCGATTAACGCCCAGCGTTCCTGGTTGGGTACCTCTTTTCACAATTACAGAAGCGAGCGGTTGCCGTTCGCGCTTGTGCATGTGAGCTCTTCTCCGCTCTTTTCGGCGACGCTTCCGGCTCGTAACATCCCCGCGACTGGGCCGAACCGCGCTCCTCGAGCGAGGCCCAAGGCGTAGCGCGGCGAGAGGGCCGCCCTGGCGCCACCTCGCTCTCGATTGGACTCTCGTCGATGCTTCGTTGGCTCCTTCCGCTGGTATTTGTGCTGACTTGGGGGCGTAACTCATTTGCGAGTGACGTTGAGCCGGTCCGGCTGTGGCACGCCTACCGTGGGGGTGAGCAAGCGGCGCTCGACCGCGCCGTTGAAGCCTTCGAAGAGTCGAGCGGCGTCGAGGTCGAGGTGTTGCAGCTCCCCCACGATGCCTACGCCTCGAAGCTCGCGGCTGCGGCTCCCGGCGGCGCCGGGCCGGACGTGTTCATCGACGCCCATGAGCGCTTCGGCGACTACATCCGGCGTGGCGTTGTCATGCCGCTGCCCGCGAGCATCGATGCTTCGCCATTTCCCCGCGGAGCTGTCGATGCCCTGACCATCGACGGCAAGCTCTACGGAATGCCACTGGCACTGAAGGCGCTGGTCCTCTACATCAACACCGATCTGCTGAAGGAAGCGCCAGAGACTGTCGAGGCGCTGATCGACACACCGCTGCCCGCGGGCGTCTTTCCGCTCGTTTATGAGGCAAACGACGCCTACTACCATGCGGCATTCTTGCACGCGTTTGGCGCGCGTCAGCTCAACGCCGACGGCAGCTTTGGTTTCTCAGGACCGGAGGCGGTGCGCAGCATCGAGTTCGTGCGCGATCTCATGCGGCGGGGCAAGATCCCTGAGGAAGCTGGCGGCTCGGTCGTCAAGCAGCTCTTCATCAGCGGCAAGGCGGCTGCTTACATCAGCGGACCGTGGAGTGCTGGCGAGCTGGACGGCAAGGTAAACTACCGCGCGGTACCGTTGCCGGAGCTCGGCGCCACCGGTAAGCCACTCGAGCCGTACCTCACCGTCGAGGCGGCTGCGCTCACTCCGCGCGGTGCCAAGAACGCGCAGGCGCTGCGCCTGATCCAGTACTTGGCCGGGCCTGAGAGCGCGGAGATCCGCGTGAAGGTTGGAAGGCAGCTCGTCGCACTGCGTAAGCTGCCGCCTGCGGCCGCCGACGATCCATTCATCCAGGCGTTTGCCACCCAGGCTGAGCACGCCGTGCCGATGCCCTCTGGCGATCGCATGCGCACCAGCTGGGAGCCCGCAAACAGGGCACTCAAGAAGGCGCTCAGCGGCGCCGTGACCCCCCAGGCTGCGCTGGAGGAGGCGACGCGTCGCTTCGACGACATGGTGCGGCCTCCGCCACCGCCAGCGTCGCCAACCCCGCTCTTGCTGTTGTTGGGTGGCCTCAGCCTGCTCGGTGCTTTTCGGATCTGGCGCAGGGCCGAGCGCGGCGAGCTGTGGTCTCCCATCAAGCGCTCACTGCCTGCCTATCTGTGGGTGACCCACGCAGTGATCGCCGTCGGCGTATTGGTGTTCGTTCCAATCTTCGTCGGAGCTGCTGCGAGCCTGTACGCCGGGCCGCAAGGCAACATGCACTACGTCGGCTTGGCGAACTTCTGGGAGATCCTCACGGCGCGGGGCGCGCCGCTTCTCAGCAGCGGCTCGTTCTATCTCGTCTTGCTGGTGACCATTCTGTGGACGCTGCTGAACGTGGGCTTGCATCTGCTCATCGGATTTTCCCTGGGGTTATTGCTGTCGCGCCCGACGCTACGCTTGAAGCCGTTCTACCGGGTGCTCTTGATCTTGCCCTGGGCGGTCCCTTCCTACGTCACGGCCCTGGCGTGGCGCGGCATGTTCGATCGTCAGTTCGGCGCCGTGAGCGCCATCCTGGAGTCCATCGGCGTAGAGCCGTTTAGCTGGTGGGCTCAGTTTTCGACGGCGTTCGCGGCGAACGTGTCGACCAATGTGTGGCTTGGTTTTCCCTTCATGATGGTGGTCACCCTAGGCGCCCTGACCGGGGTGCCGAAGGATGTGCTGGAGGCTGCAGAGGTCGATGGCGCGACCCGCTGGCAGCGCCTGCGTCTGGTTACGATTCCGATGGTGAAGCCGGTGCTCGGGCCTGCGGTGCTGCTCGGTTCGATTTGGACCTTCAACATGTTCAACGTGGTGTTCCTGGTCAGCGGAGGTGAGCCTGACGGCACCACCGAGATTCTGGTCAGCGAGGCCTATCGCTGGGCCTTCACCCGTCAAGCTCAGTATGGATACGCCGCGGCCTACTCGGTGCTGATCTTCTTGCTGCTGTTCTTTGGCTCGCGATTGATGAATCGTCCGCGCTCGCTGGAGGCCGCATGAGCGCCGTGGTCGATCCGCGGCTGAAGCCGAGCTTCGCAGAGTCCGCGCTCTCGCACCTCGCGATCCTGCTCGGCGTCTCGTTCGCGCTCTACCCGCTGTTGTGGGTGATCTCACTGGCTTTCCGTGCGGGAACAGCGCCGGTGCGGCAGGTGTTGCCGCTCCCGGTGCCATTCACCTTGGAGCACCTGACTCACGTGGTCAGCGCGCCACATTTCGGCCAACAGGTAGTCAACAGCCTGGTGGTCTCGCTGGCTACGGCGCTGGTTGGCGTGTGCATCGCGCTGCCCGCGGCCTATGCGATGAGCCGCTTTCAATTCGCGGGCAAGCAGGCGGGGACCCGGCTGTTGCTCGCCACCCAGATGTTCCCGATGGTCGCGAGCGCGGTGCCGCTCTACTTGCTGCTGCAGCACCTGGGCCTCCTCAACACCAAGACGGGCCTCGTGTTGTCCTATGCGACGACCTCGGTGCCTTTCGCCATCTTCCAGCTCAAAGGGGCTTTTGACGCGATCCCCAGGGATCTGGAAGAGGCGGCGATGGTCGACGGCGCGACGCGCTTTGGTGCGTTCTGGCGCGTGGTGTTGCCTGCGGCTCGCCCGGCAATTGCGGTCACCGCGTTGTTCGCCTTCATGAGCGCGTACAACGAGTTCGTGCTGGCGGTCACCATCCTCGACAAGGAGAGCGCCTTCACCTTGCCGGTGGTGCTGAAGCGCTACGTTGGAGAACACGACGCGGACTGGGCGTCGTTTGCGGCCGGCTCCTTGGTAGTGAGCTTACCAGTAATGGCCCTGTTCTACATCGCGCAGCGACACCTGGTGAGCGGACTCACCGCAGGCGGTGTCAAAGGTTAGCGCTTGCGGCTTGGGGGCGGCAGATCTCTCAGCGCCGGTGGGAGACCGTCGAGCTCGATGGTGGCTTGAGTTACCGCGCCCGGAGCCACCAGATCGCCCGGCGGATTGCTAGATACGTGGCGGTTGCCCTGAAGCTCGAAGTCCTCGGGTACCGCGTCGAGGGCGATCTCCAGCCCTCCGAAGCCGTCATCTGCCGCCGTCGGTGACTGGCTCAGCTTGTTCAAGCCGACTTGAATCCGTGTGGAAAAGCGACTGAAGCTGTTGGGTTGCAGCGCGGCGTGATGCTGCGCCGCTTCGAAGAGGCTCCTGGCGCTCTCGGGATGCTTTGTCCGCAGCATCAGCTCCGCGTGGCACACCAGCGCCTCCGCAGCATCCGGTGCGACAAAGCCATCAGCGTAGAGCCCTTGATAGATGCCTTCGGCCCGCGCTTCCCGACCGGTATTGCTCAGGTGCTCCGCCAGCCGTAGCCGCGCGCGCCCCGGTGCGGCCTTTGCGTCGCCCGCGCGCTCGAGTTCATCAAACAAATCTGCTGCGGGGTCGTGTTGCCCCATACGCTGGTAGAGCTCGATCAGGCGCACCCGAGTGCGGCGCGCGAGCCCACGGTCAGACGCTCGATCCGCGGCGTCCAGCAGGGCGAGCTGCACTTCGATGCTAAAGGGCTCTTCGCGGGCCAGTGCCTCCAAGCGAGGGATGGCGCGTGGCGCCTGGCCTTCATCGATCAGGCGCATGGCGGAAGCCAATCTGGGATCGATGACCAATGCGTCCTGGTTCTCGATTGCGTCGTCGATGCGCTTTTCTACGCCGGAGTAGCGCATCCCCACGGCAAAGGCCAAGCCGAAGACGAAGCCACCAACATGGGCCCAGTAGGCGGTGCCACCGCCGGTGGGATCGCTGATCAGGGCCCAGAACAGCTCACCCACCGCCCACAACGGCAAGAGCACCCAAGCCGGCGCAGAGAAGACGAACGGCCTGAGCCATATCCAGGCGAGCACGTTGATGTGGGTCCTTGCGTTGCGAAACGCGAACGCACCCATCGCCCCGGCAACGGCGCCCGAAGCACCGATCAGCGGGATGGAACTCATCGGAGACAGTGCCTTGTGCACCAGGGCCGCAAACACGCCGGCGCTGAGATAGAACGCTGGATACACCAAGCGGCCCCACGCATCTTCGATGATCGTGCCTGAGAGCCACAGAAACCACATGTTGAACACCACGTGCAACACGCCGCCGTGGAGGAACTGGTAGGTGATGAGCCCGAACCAGTTGTTCTTCGCAGGGACGTAGCCAAAGCGAAAGATCACGCTGCTCGAGCGCGCTTCTTTCAGCCGCGTGCACAGCGCGTCCATCGCCTCCTGTTCGGTGCGCGCGAGCTCCTCTCTCAGGGCGGCAGTGCTATTCGTTACCCCCGGGATACCGACGTCGAGGCTCTTCAGCGGGTCGGCCACCGGCGGGGCGTCACTCATGCCTCTGAGCTCTTCGCAGCGGTGGGCCTTGGGATGCCGCCGTGCGAACTCAACTGCGTCGTCATAGGCGCTCTGCAGTCGGTCGGCGTCCGCGCTGTTCGTCGACCACAGCATCAGGTGCAGGGCGAGGTTCAGGGCGATGATGGCCGTCGTGATCCACGGCCAGCGTCTTGCCTGTTGCTCCTGATGCGAGAGCGGAAAGAACACCGGGAAACCTTACACCCTCGCTCTCGCCAAGCACTTGCTCTGGGCGCTACCTCACACACTCTGGGTCGTGGGTAGGCGAAGGTGCGAGAGTTGCCTCGCTGCAACGCAGTGCTGCAGCGTTGCACCGCAGATGGATCCGAGTGGCGACGTAGCTGTCGTTTGCTTGTCATTGCTCAGCCGATCCCGCACCTTTTCGGTCAAGAGGTCGATTCGATGCTTAAGCGGAGCTTTTGGGTAGGACTGAGTCTGCGCTCTGGACTGGTCGCGACGTCGCTGGGGTTAGCCGTGTCGGCTTGCGGCTCCGGCGACTCCAGCGGTTTGAACGGCGACTCAGGGAACGGCGGAAGCGCCGCTAACGGCGGCAGTTCGGGGATGGGCAATGGCGGCTCCGGCGCCGGTGCTCAGGGTGGCTCTGGTGGCAGCTCGGAAGGCGGCAACGCTGGCACCAGTGCCTCGGGAGGCGCTGGTCTCGGGGGCAGCGACGACGGCGGGGCGAGCTTTGGTGGCAGCGCCGGCACGGGCAATGGTGGCGCCGCAGGTGAGGCTGGAGCTGGCGGTGAGGGCAACGGTGGCAGCGCCGGACAGGCCGGGTCGAGCGGTAGCGCTGGCACTGGCAGCGGCGGTTCCGCGGGGAACGGCGCCGGGAACATCAGCTGCGGCGCCGAAGTCTGTGGGCTGAACCAGGGGCAGTTCTGCTGCCAGCCGCAGATGGCAGCGCCCCACTGCGTGACCGCGAGCAACCAGTGCGTGTGTAGTGGCATCCTGTGCTCGACCATCGAGCTGCGCTGCGACGGCACCGAAGACTGCCCCGGCAAGATCTGCTGCTACGACAAGGGCGTCGCGGCGGAGCCGAACATCGCCTGCGCCGAGACGTGCGAGCGCGGCATCACGACCGACCGCGCTGAGGTGTGCAAGCTGGGAGTCGCCGGGAGTTGTACCAAAGGTGGCAACTGTACGACGCAACCCGGGTTGCCGCCGGGATTCGGCACCTGTCGATAGGCGGTGATAGAGGCGTCGGCGAGCGAGTGAGCGCTGGGCGGAGTCGCAGTGGGCGGCGAGCAGAGACTCGTGGGTTTGGGTGGCCGCCGTCCCGAGGAGCCTCCGCGCGCTCGTCGGGGTCCGTGGCAAGATCGTACAGCGCGAAGCGCTTGCCCTCCTCGGTGTAGGTGAGCTTGAACGGGTAGTGGACGATGGCCGCCATGTAGCCACGGCCGTTGTTCACCTCGTAGCGTTCGAGGAAGAAGTAGTCCCGAGGCAGGCGGCCGCCGCTGAAGAGGGGTAGCAGGTTGCGCCCTTGAAGCTGGTCGAAGCCGCTGCGCTCGCGCGTCAGGTTCAGCCACGTGGGGCCCAAGTCCTCATGGCTTACTGCCGTGTGGATACGCGCAGCGGGCAGGCCCGGCACGTGCATCAACGCGGCGGTGTGGATCTGGGTCTGCATCAGGTTGCTGCCATGCCAGCTCTCCCCGTGCTCCTTGAACTCTTCGCCGTGATCGCCGACCACGGTGACCAGCGTCTTTTCGCTCAGACCCAGGGCGCTCAGCTTGTCCAAGATTTCGCCGATCACCGCGTCCACCTCCCAGACTTCGCTCGCGTAGAGATCTTGCGGTGCCTCCCCAAAGTTCGGCGCGCGGCTCGAGCGTTGGTAGAGGTAGTGGGGCTCCATCAGGTGGATCCAGAGGAAGAACGGGCGGCTCTTCAGCTGGTCGAGCTGAGTCATGGCGAGCTTGGCCTGCGCGGCTCCGATGTGCCCCCGCATCGTCCCTCCGGAGTACGAGAGCTTGGTCGACGTGTCGTACACGTCGAAGCCGCGCTCGAAGCCAGCGGACTCCGCCTTCGTGAACGCGCGAAACGAGTTGAGGATCGCGACGGTGCGGTAGCCCGCGAGCTGGAACATCTGCGGGATCCAGGGATTGTCTGCTTCCAAGGCTCGCATGTGTTGACTCGCGCCCTGTGCGCGCCAACGCATGCTGGTGGGAGCACGCGAAGAAAGAATCGCCGGCAACGACAGTCGCGTCCAGGGCGTCGTCGCGAAGTAGTTGTCGAACACGATGCTGCGTTCGGCGTAGGCATCGAGTCGCGGCGTCGTTTTATGCCGCGCGGCAATGCCCTGCATCTGGGTGAAACCAACTGCGTCGGCCCGCAATGTCTCAACCGTGATCAGGAGCACGTTCAGCTTCTCTGGCACCGACGTGGGTACGTCAGACCAAGCGGGGGCGGCGATGGTCTGAGCTTCGTCCGCGTCGCCTCCGAAACAGTTGTTGTCGACGCCGTCGCCGGGCACTTCGATGGCCCCGGGATGCACCTGAGGGTCGAAGCCCTTGCAGTCACCTCCGGCCCACAGCGCCGAGTAGCCGTCGCGGTCGAAGTCGGTCGCGTTGCGCAGCGCTTTGAGCAAGATGGCTGAGGTGCCTCCGCTCTGGGCGACGCGCGGGCCGATTCCCCATGGAAGAAATGCGCCGCACAGGAAGAGCACTCCGGCGCTGCCCCAGGCCGCGCTCGCGAGCCAGCGGGGCCCGAAGCTGGTGCGTCGATAGAGCGCAAGGCGTACCCCGAAGAAACCGACCAGCGCGCCGATCAATGAGAAGCCGAGCCAGCGGTTGAGCTGAGTGAAGCCGCTGCGATTGTCCACGATCAGCCAGGTCGCTGCCGCGAGGCTCGTGAACACGCTGAGGCCGAATAGCCCGAGCGCGACACGTGCGCTCCGCCTGCGCAGCACGCTGACCGCAAACGCCGCACGATTGCCGAGCGCTGCTCCTAGCGCGACATAACCCCCGCAGATGCACACGAGCAGAAGCGACGCCAGCTCGCGGTTGTGAAACGTCGCCCAGAAGCTGAGGTTCAGGCGATAGAGCCCAACGGCACCTAGCGCAACCAGCGGTAGCGCGGTGGTCGAGAGATCGAAGCCGTTCACCTCTGGATGCACGAGCAGCGCTCGGGTTGGGTGTGGCTCGCTCGGTGCGCGCTGGGTTGGCGCTAGCTCGGAGACGCGGTCAGCGCTGGCGGCTTCGTCGACGCGGTTCGCCGCACGGGTGCTGAGGTCGGTGTGATGTTTCCCTGCGGTTTTCCTCTCCCCCAACCAGGCCAGCAAGGCGCCGAGACAGAGCCCTAGCAGCAGACTGAGGCATAGCTCGTAGCCCAGGGCGGTGAAGAAGCTGAGCAGCTTTGCTCCGGCGCGACTCTCGCTCTTCAGCGCGACCCCCAAGGCGTCCACCAAGGAGGCGCTGCTGACTGCTGCGATGGCCGCCCAGGTGCTGCGCTTCACTGACGGGACGATGGCACAGGCGGCGCGCGATAGGAAAGAGCAGAGCGTGGCCCACGCGAAGGGGAATGCGAGGTACTTTCCGGGCTCTCAAGCATCGCTTCGGATGTGGGGGGTGAGTTCCTCCAGCATGCGGTCGCAGAGCTCCAGGCCGTTTTGCGCGACCTCGCCCGGCTTGGCGCGCCGAGTGAGGCGCATGTCCGGCGTGAGCCGATAGCCGCTGGCCTTGTCTGCGACGAGGCGCCCGACGGCGACTGGGTCCAGCGGAGTATCCTGAGCCAGGTGCAAGGTCACTGACTTGGCGCTGGCTTCGCACCCCAGCACGCGGAACGCTCGCAGCTCGCTCTTCAGGCGCATCAGCTCCACCATCGAGATCGCCTCTCGCGGAGCCGGACCGAAGCGATCCTCCATTTCCGCGCCGATTTGCTGAACCTCGCCGGCGTCCTGTGCGCTGGCGAGGCGCTTGTACAGCGAGAGCCGCACACCGACTTCAGCCACGTAGTCTTCGGGCAGCAGGGCGTCGACGTCGAAGCTGAGATCCGGGTCGATCTCGTGGCGCACCTCTTCGCCGCGCAGCTCCCGCGTAGCTTCCTCGAGCATCTGGCAGAACAGGTCGAAGCCGACGCTCGCGACGAAGCCGCTCTGCTCACCGCCTAGCAGGTCGCCCGCGCCGCGCTGCTCCATGTCGAGGCTTGCCACGTGGAAACCAGAACCTAGCTCGTGGTAGCGCTCGAGCGCCTCGATACGGTTTCGAGCCTCATCGCTCATCTGATCGGCAGGAGGCACCAGCAAGTAGCAGTAGGCGCGCTCACTCGAGCGACCCACGCGGCCGCGCAGCTGGTAGAGCTGGGAGAGGCCGAACATGTCTGCGCGATCGATGATGATGGTGTTGGCGCGGGGGATGTCGAGGCCACTCTCGACGATGGCCGTTGCCACGAGGATATCGTATTGCCCGTCGACGAAGCCAAGCATCGTCTTCTCCAGGGCGGTCTCGCTGAGCTGGCCATGGCCGACTGCGATGCGCGCTTCCGGCAACAGCTCCGTCAGCTTGGCTGCGCGCTCGTAGATGCCTTCCACACGATTGTAGACGTAGAAGACCTGTCCACCGCGGGAGAGTTCGTTCGTGATCGCCTCGCGCACCAGCTTCTCGTCCCAGCGCGAGGTGATGGTGCGCACCGCGCGGCGGTCGACGGGCGCGGTGGAAATGATCGACATGTCCCGCAAGCCGCCGATGGCGAGCTGCAAGGTGCGGGGGATCGGCGTCGCGCTGAGCGTGAGCACATCGACGCTCGACTTGAGCTGCTTGATGCGCTCCTTGTGGGTCACGCCGAAGCGCTGCTCCTCGTCGACGATCAAGAGTCCCAAGTTCTTGAAGTGAACATCCTTGCTCAGCAGACGATGGGTACCAACCACGATGTCCACGGAGCCTTCTTTGAGGCCTTTCAAGGTCTCCGTTTGCTGCTTCTTCGAGACGAAGCGCGAGAGCGATCTGACGCTGAGGGCGTAGTCCTCCAGGCGCGCGCGGAAGGTGTTGGCATGCTGCTGAGCGAGCACCGTGGTCGGACACAGCAGCGCGACCTGGCGACCATTCATTGCCGTGCGGAATGCTGCGCGGATGGCCACTTCGGTCTTGCCAAAGCCCACGTCGCCGCACACGAGTCGGTCCATCACGCGCTCGGACTCGAGGTCCTGGTTGACCTCTTGAATGGCTGCCGCTTGATCGCGCGTCTCTTCGTAGGGGAACGTCGCTTCGAAGGCCCGGTACTCGTCGTCGAGCGCGTCGATGGGTTGCTTTTGCGCGGCGTTGCGCTCGGCGTAGAGCTTGAGGAGCTCGTCTGCCATCTGGCGCACCCGCTTCTGGACCTTGGCCTTGGTCTTCGCGAAGCTCGAGCCACCAAGGCGGTCGAGACGGGGAGTGCCGTCGCCGCCGGAGTACTTCTGAATCTGGTTCAGGCGATAGACCGGTAGGAACAGCTTGTCCCCACCGAAGTACTCCACCGTCAAGAGGTCGACCAACGTGCTGCCGACCTGCTTGTGTTCGAGGCCCAGGTAGCGCCCGATGCCGTGCTCCACGTGGACGACGAAGTCGCCAGGGTTCAGCGCTCGTAGATCCTCGAGGATACCTCGCGTGGTCTTCTTTTTGGCCTTCTGTCGGTGCGCGCGCTGACCGAAGACTTCTTCTTCGGTGATGATCGCGAAGCCTTCGAGGGGAGCAACCCCACCTCGGGCGAGGTCGCCGATGGCGACGTGAAGCTCGACTCCACGGTGCTTGAGCAGCTGCTCAAGGCGGTGTGCCTGGGTGGCGACACGCGCCGCAATGCTCACGCTGAGTCCACTCTCGCGCCAGGCTTCGATGCGCTCGATCAGCGGGTCCAGCGCCGTTTGACCGCCTCCGGTGTGACGTGCCTGCTTGATGGCGTTACTGAGCTCGCTCTGATCGTCGAACTCCAGGCTCGGCGCGTCAACTGGGGCTTCTGCCAGGTGCGCGAGCGGGCGATCCTCGTTGCCGCTGATGCCGGAGCTGTGCAGCGCCACCAAGTGGCGAGCGCCCAGCGCCTCCTGTAGCTCGGAGCGGTCATTGAACAGAGAAGCCACGGGGAAATGTGGCTTGCCGCTCATCGCGAGTTCGCTGTCGAGCGCCCGTGCGAGCTCGCGATCGATCGCACCCAGCACCCGCTCCGGTTGCTCGAAGACGATCAGCGCATCGTTCGGGAGGTAGTCGATGAGCGAGACCAGCTGGCAGAATGCGGGCAAGAACGCCTCAGCACCGAAGAAGGTGGTGCCCGCGACCAGATCGTTCACCAGCACTCGCGCCTTGGTGGAGGGCAAGTTGACCGCGTCGCACAGGTCACGCAGGGCGTCGCTCGCTGCCGCGCTGCGTTCAGGACTGAGTATGGTCTCGCGCGCCGGAGGCAGCACGAGTCGCTGGTAGCTGCGCTCGACCGTGCGTTGGTCATCGGGGTCGAAGCCGCGCATGCGCTCGATGCGATCGAAGTCGAGCTCGACGCGCACTGGCTCAGGAGTACCGGCTGGCCACACGTCGAGCAGGCCGCCGCGCAGCGCGAAGCTGCCGGGATCTTCGACGACCGGCGCCCGCAGCCAACCCGACGCCACGAGGTGCTTGGCAAGCTCCTGAGTATCCACCAGCGCACCGGTTTCGAGCGTAAGCGTTGCCTCGCGGATTAAGCTCGGGGGAACGGTTCTGCGAACCAGCGCGCTCGCTGGCGCACACAACGTGGACCAACTGCCGCCGCACAAGCGAGCCAACGTGGCTGTACGGCTCATCGCAGCGCGCCGATCCTGATGGACTTCCGCGTACGGATCGCCTTCAGGTGGCGCGAACAGCAGGGCATCGCCCACCTCATGTAGCGCTTCGGGGCCCAGCACCGGACCACGACGCAAGAAACGCAGGTCGGCTTGGGCGCGGGTCGCTGACTCCAGGTCGGGAGTTACGTGAAGCACCTTGCGCCCACGCTCTGCCAGGCGATGGCTGAGCAACGACGGAGCCAGCCCGACGGCCCGCACCGCGTGGGAGACGGCAACTTCAAGGGCGCGATTCGCGAGCTGATTGATGCTCGAGCAGGGTCGTTCGGAGGCGATCACGTCGGGGGGAGTGTCCCTCTAGCAGGATGTGCTGGCTTGTCGTTGATTACGACTCATCCTGGGCGCGATCCAGCTGCGTCACGGCTGTGCGCGCTCACGCGCTGCGAGCAAGTGATTCCGGGCGCGCAAGGCCCACGGGCCCGACGGGTGCGCCTCGAGGTGCTGCTGGAACGCCATGGCTGCCACCTCATAGGCGCCTTCGCGGTAGAACACGGTGCCTTTGGCGAACGCCAACGGGTACTCCGGTTGTCGCTTGCTCAGCGCGTCCAAAGTCGCGAGCTGGCTCTGAGCTTGCGCCGTTGGGTCGTTGCCCTCTGGGTGTTGGAGCAAGAAGCGCACGAGGGCGAGCCACTCACTCGGACGCAGAGCGAACTCGGCGACCCCGTCGAGGTTCGTCGTGCGATTCCAGCGCGCCTTGAACAGGAGCAACGCCTCCACGTCGTCCCCAACGAAGCGCTTGCCATCAAACCAAGGGCGGTGCGCGGAGGCGTTGTCGAAGGCGCCACCCAGCTCTCCCACGTCTTCTGCAGGCCCGTTGCCCCGAAGTGCTCTGACGAACAGCTCACCCTGAACGGCTCGAAGTCGCATCAGTTCTCGGTCGGCGGTCTGACCCTGGGCGCGACGAAGACCTGCTACCGAAGCGCGCACGTCCTCCAAGCGGTCCGCCAGGCCAGGTGCAGGAGTTCCGTTGGACGCATGCTCCGCGTTCCCCAGCTTTCGTAGGTACTCACCCACCGTTCGGGTCTCGAAGCTGAGCCCTTCGGCGCGAGCCGCGCGGGCGAGCGAGCGTTCCTCACGCAGGTCGTCGCGCAAGTCTGAGTTGCTGAGACGTGGGAGCGGCAGCGGACCGGGAGAGACCGCGCGGGGGATGGCGAGCAAGCCAGACACCAGCGCGACACCGATCAGAATTGCGCCCACCTGCCAGCCTTCGAAGTGCCTCGCGAGTCCCTTCGTGGAGGCGTGCTCTGGGTTGCTCGAGCTCACGTTGCGTCCAGCATCAGGCATCGCCCGCTGCCTGGCCAGCGCGCTCGTCGCCCAACCCAGTCTTTTCGGTTGCTAGTCCAGCCGTGGGGACGACAATGGAGGACCGTGGACGACAAGCGCAAGCATCCAAGATCTCCGTGCAACCTCTACGTCAGCTGCACGCTCGCCGGAAGTGATGCTCCGGTGGAAGGTACGGCCAAGGACATTGGCCCCGGCGGTATGTTCATCGAGTGCGCTGCGATGCCCAAGTTCGGCGAAGCCGTCGAGATTTCGCTGAAGTTGCCAGGAATGGAGAGCGAGAGTCGCCTACCGGCGGTGGTGCGCTGGGCTACCTCAACTGGGTTTGGAGTGCAGTTTGGCTTCCTCGGTGCGCGGGACACGCACGCCATCACCGAGCTGATGAAGCAGTCGCATTAGCCTGCGGCCCCCACGGAGCGTGCCTATTGCCGCGCGGTAAAGGCGCGCCCTAGTCTAGCAACGTGCATTCGCCCACCCCTGCTGGGTCGCGGTCGAAGTGTACGCAAGATCGCTCGGGGTCTACGCAGGGCCGCGGATCGCTGGGAGACGCCAGCTCCTTTGCTTCGCAGAGCCGCGTGCAACGGCCACCAACGCACGTGTGCATCGCGACGCAGGGCTCCTGTTTGCTGCATTTGGCGCCGGCTGCAGCTGTACCGATCGGCGCACAAGCCTGACTGCCAGTTGGATCCACGAGCTGACAGGTCCGATTCGGTTCGTCAGCGCACGCGCTCGGGTCGAGTACGTCGCAGGTTCCGACGGGGAAACACAGGTCGACACCCGCGGTGACGGAGCCACCGCCGGCGAGTCCGAGCTGATACTGGCGAATGCAGCTCTCTCCGCCTGGACAAGCCGTCCAGTCTCCTCCGCAGCACTGGGTTCGGCACTGGCCAGCGGCACACAGGCTACCCGCGGCGCACTCACTCGAATTGCTGCACGCCGCGCCAGGAGCTTTGGATCCTGCAGCCTGGCAGCGCGCGACGGCCTGGTTGTTTTCAAGCGCCGGGCGACACGCGTCCGGTGCACTGCAGCCAGCGTTCGTCTGGTAGTTGCAGTCGCCTTGCCCGCACAAGCTCGGACCGTCGGGAGGATCCTCGATGCCCCCGCCGCCATCGAGAATCACCGCAGGCACGCCGGCGTCGGGATCCTCCGGCTCGCTCTTCGAGCCGCCGCCGCAGGCGCTCAAGCCAAGCGCGAGGCACAGCAAGTGGGGGCGATAAACATCGGCGCGGAAGGTCATGGGCAGGCTTCAGGTGCTCGACGGCGTCACGGCGTTCATAGCGTCATCAGCCAGATCCAGCCAATCGCACCCGCGACGAGCCACAACGCCGCGAGCATCACCATGCTGCTGATGAACCACTTGAGGCGCCGCGCGAGCTTTGGGTCCTTCGGGGTTGCACCGGGTCGAGTCGAT
This sequence comes from Polyangiaceae bacterium, assembly GCA_050183255.1. Lineage (GTDB taxonomy): Bacteria > Myxococcota_A > Polyangia > Polyangiales > Polyangiaceae > JAHBVY01. The sequence goes on from JBFXBK010000041.1 coordinate 20,413, forward strand.
GCGGCCCACGCCCACGGCAACGCGGTCAGATGGGGGATTGCGAGCGTGACCAACGCACACACCATCACGAACTCCATCACGATCTCGAGCTGCGCCGCGGCCAGCGCATCGAGCTGCATGTCCGCGGCAACCTGGCGCAGCAACTCCGAGTGCGCCCCGGTCGCCGTCGCTCGCCGCACCTCCTCACCCCGGACCATCAGTGCCAGCGGGATGGCCGCCATCGCGCTGATAACACCCACGGGGTAGGCGCTGAGGTGTGCGAGCATGTAGCGCTCCCCAAACCATCTGAGCCGACGCCAGACTGAAGGACGCAGCGCGACCGCAGCGCCCGCATCCGGTCGAGGTTCCACCGCGCTTGCGGGTTCGAGCGACTCGCCCGGCGTTCCCTCGGCGGCGGACTCGGGAGAGGGAGTTTCTGTATGGGTTTGCGCGGTCACTTCAGGCGGCCTAGCTGCGGCGGGAGGCTGCGTGGCGTTCGCAGAGCGCGAGCCTTGGGACCAATGGTACCATCAACGTGTTGCCTGTTCGCGCCGTCGTGCTGGCGTCGAAGACGCCGGCTCGAGCGTCGAGGGCTGTGGGTGGAGGTAAGGGATGGGACAAGGGCTCCAAAGAAACCGCCGGCTGCACGCCACGCGCAAGGTGTTGCGATTGGGAATGAGCGCGCTGGCGCTGACGTCGCTCGCCGCTGCGGCGTCCTGCTCCGCTGGTGACGGCAGCGGGGGAAGCGGGGGCAACGCCGGGAGCGCAGCGAACGGTGGCAACGGTGGCAGCTCGGGCTTTGGAGGCAGCGCTGGCGACGGTGGCTTCGGTGCGTCCGACGCTGGCGGCGGTACCGGTGGGCTAGACCCGGATGCGTCCTGCGGGCGCTTCACGGCGGAAGCGGAACAGATCCCCGCGGCAATGTTGATGGTCCTCGACCGCAGTCGCAGCATGACGACGAGCAACAAATGGCCTACCGCGCAGCAAGCGATCGTTCAGGCGATCGACAATGACGCTTTCGATGACTTGTCCCTGGGCTTGCTCGCGTACCCGTCGGGCACCGTCGCAGGACCCGCGTGTCTGTTCAACTTACCGGTCGCTTGCGGGGTGAGTGCGCTACCCCAGGTGCCGATCGGCCCAACCGACAAGAACAAGTCGAACTCCGGAACCGGAGCGCGCGCGGCTATCTACCAGTGGCTGGTCAACAACAACCCGGACAACGGCGCGGCGGACGCGAGCCCCGGCTACGAGGCGCTGCGAGTTGGTATCAACTCGCTGCGGCAGCTCGCCATCAACGGCAAGCGCATCTTGATCTACATCACTGACGGTGGCTTTGGCTGTGCATCAGTCAGCGCGCGCGGCGGCTACACCGACGCCAACGGCTGTCTGGACTGGGAGTATCCCGACTCGGTGAACACGCTGATCAACGCGGGGCGAACCGACACGACCGCGCCGGTGGACACGTTCATCGTTGGCGTCCCAGGCTCCAACACCAACGGTGGGTCGTCGGGCGGCATCGACGCCGCGCCCTACTCGATGCGGCTGGCGCTCAGCTCGTATGCGTACTCCGGCGCGCCCGATTACGTCCCCAGTAACTGTGACGGTCGGACGTTCACCCAAGCTGGCGCCGACCCGAGCGTGCCCTGTCACTTCGACATGACGCAGGGAAACTTCTCGATCAACGAGCTCGCCAAAGCCATCTCCGACATTCGTGGCAGAGCGTTGGGGTGTACCTTCACACTGCCCGATCCACCCAGCGGGGAGACCATCGACCCCGGCGAGGTCAACGTGAGCGTCACCGTGAACGGGAGCGCTTCATCGGTTCCACGACGCGCGGACACCAGCGACAGCTGTGAGACCGATGGCTGCTGGGACTACAACGCAAACGGCGAAGTCGAGCTCCTGGGTAAGGCTTGCAGCGATCTGGAAACCGCGACCAGTAGCAAGGTCGATATCCTCGTGGGCTGTGAGACCGTCATCAAGTAGCCGCCGGGCGAGTCGCTCGATGGCAGGTTCAATAGCGCGCTGCAGGCATCGGGGTGTTCCGCTTGACCTCGCGGCAGCGATCGGAAAAAAGCGCTGGAAGATCTTCGCGCCCTAGGACGCGAATCCCACAGGAGTACCCATGGCCGACGTTCCCGAGACCCCCGCCGAATTCTTCAACCAGTACGTCCCGTCGCGCTTCTCCGCGATCAAGGATGCACTCTCTGACAAGAGCTCGTCTGGCTGCATCACCTTTCGCGTGACCGAAGCTGGCGAGTGGAGCCTGCGGCTGAAGGATGGCGACTTGGTGATCGAAGACGGGATGGGCGATGACGTGATCGTTCAGGTCACGCTCAACACGGACGACTTCGCTGCCCTCTTGGTCGAAGGCGCACGTCAGCAAGAGGCCAAGGACCAGAAGCCTGAAAATCAAGTGATGGCGCTCAAGGCGATCACCATCGATCAGACGCGTGCGAACCAGGTGCGCGGCGTGCAGGGCAGCGTGAGCCTCGTGATCACCGATGGTGAAGCGATCCGGCGCGTGACCCTCACCCCCGGCAGCCAAGCGGCCAAGCTGGAGAACCCCGACTGCAAGCTCAGCTGCCAGATGAGCGACTTCCTCGAGTGGCAAGAGGGCAAGCTGCAACCCATGCAGCTGGTGATGACCGGCAAGATGCGCATCGAGGGCAACGCGCAGATCCCCATGGCGCTGACCGCTGTCCTCGCCTGATTCCACGAGTTTTTTCGGGGGAGAGGAACGCTGATCTCTGATCGAGCTCAAGCTCTTGTCGTTGCTTGAGCTCGCCTCAGTCTTCTTCGGGAGGCGGTGGCGGCGCGTCGCTCGGAACGCAGGCGAAGTAGTCGTCCTTTACCGTGCGGCAAGTACCGCTGATGGTGCCGCGGGGTGCCTTGAAGCTGCAGTCGGCTCCCTCTTGCTTGCCGTTGCAAGCGTCCAAGGCTGCCTGGGGCGGTGGGTGCGGCGGCGGAGGACGGCGCTGGTCAGCGTTGGGGGTGGCACGGGGCTTGGCTGGCGCGGCGTTGGCGCCGGAGCTGAGGGCGACTAGACCGACGGCGAGCAGGCTCAGTTTGGTGAGTGGCTTGTGCAAAGGTTCCTTTCCGCGGGGCGATGGGCGCCTCGCGGTTAGGGCTTGAGCAAGCCACGTGCCACCCCGAGCGCGCTGACGGCGCGGGCTGTTTGCCTGTGTTTTCGAGCCTTCCAGGGACTACCGAGGAATGCGCGCGCTCGACGTTCAGGCGAAATCCGCAGCGTCGACTGCCGGTTGGTGCTCGAGCGGGGATGGGCGCTCCTCACCCCCAAGGAAAAGCCTGGAGGCTCACTTCGCGGCTTGGGGAGCCTTGGTGTCCTCGGCCTTCGGCTCGTCCTTCTTCGGCTCCTCCTTCTTCGGCTCGTCCTTCAGCTTCCGGACCTTGCCCGAGAATGACTGCTTCGGCGGTGGCAATGGGCCCCACTGTAAGCTCTCACCGTACTGGGTCGAGACCTTGGTCGTCTTCCAGCGCTGGAGGTTCATCATGTAGATACCGTTCTCCTTTTTGCGCGTGGAAAAAAATGCGAGCAGGCGTCCGTCGGGGCTACACGCTGGATAGGTGTTGGAACCCATGTTCTGCGTGAGGCGCACGATGCCTTGGCCCTTTTCGTCGCTCATCACGAGATCGCGACGATCGCCACCGACCTCGACGGAGTACACGATGCGGACACCGTCCTCGGTATCGCAGAAGGTCGGCGCCGAGGCCACGAAGCCGGCCGGCGAGATCGCCTTGCCATCGACGTAGATGCGCCGAGTGGAGCGCTTACCAACGCCACCACCGACCCACGCCAGCTTGCCGGAAGGAGAGAAGATGGGCCGCGTTGCGAGCTCCGTCTTGGAGACGGGCTTCATGTCGGTGCCGTCGGGGTTGCCGACGTAGATCACGCTCTTCAGGCCCTCGGAGACGGCGACGGCCATCTGCTTGCCGTCCTTGTCGAAGGCGACGCTGTAGATGGATCCGTCGAACTTCAGCTTCACGGGCTTATCCTCGCGGTAAAGCTTGAAGGGCGCGTAGTTCTTGCTGAGGACGTAGAAGAAGCTCTTGGCGTTGGGGCTCCACACCGGCGCGAGCGCCGTGTCGTCCGCGGTGGTGCGCGGTTTCAGGTCGTGGCCGTCGGAATCCATGCTGAAAATGCGGCGGTTCTTGCCCCACTTCCCGCTGAAGATCATGTGACTCGCGAAGCCACCATCGGTGCCAGTGATGGCACCGAGCAACGCGTCCGTGATGCGGTGAGCCGTCTCGCGCACGTCCTTCGGACTGACGACGAGCTTCTTCTCGTAGACGGGCTCCTTGCCGACGTTGAGGAAGTACGCCAGGCCCATGACCTCGATCAGACCCTCCTTGTTTTTCCGCGCGGCAACCTTGACGATCACCTCCGCGCCGACCTTCTTCCACTCGTCGACGTCGACCGGGTCATCGAAGGAGTAGAGGCCTGGAGGCGCCTTCTCGTCGGGGAGCACCCGGAACATGCCCGAGAGCTCCATGTCGCGACGCACGACGCCGCGCACGATCACGTCTTCCAGGTCTGGCGACAGCGAAGGCAGGATGGCGAGGCTTGTCACGTGTACGCCGACGTCGCTGCTCTTCACGACGAAGGGGCCGAGCTTGGTCTCGTCCAGCGGCGGGTCCGCGGCTTGAGCGCTGGCACCCGCCGCGAGCAAGCTCACCGCAGCAAGGCTCAGCGCCGAGCGGCTCAGTCGGTGTGACGCGTTGCGGGAACGAGCGCGCTTCATTCTGACGGTGCCTCGGGAGCTGGCGCCGGCGCCTCCGGTGCGGGTGCCGGTTTCGGGTCGGGCTGCGGAGCGGGTGCGGGATCCGGCTGCTTCGCGGGGGGATCGGTCTGAGTGCATGATCGGCTCTTGTCACCCGCGAATACGGGAAAGACGGTGGAATCCAGAATGTCTGGATAGTTCTTGGGGGGAGGCGGCAGTTGCTGCCCTACAGTCGACTGCATCGCCTCGCGCACTTTGGCATCGAAGACTGCATTGCCGCTGGGGCTGGTAATCGTAAAACCGCTGACGGAGCGATCGCCGCCAACCGTGGCGCTGACGGACGCCCGGAGACCGCCAACCACACTGCAGGGCAAGCTCGAAGGCTGGTGGAAGCGGCTGCTGAACCACGCGGCGATCTTCATGCGATACAGGCTCACGGCGCGGGCCTTCAGCGGATCGGTCTCGGTGCCTTCCTTCACACCGTCGGGGGAGCCTTCACCTTCTGCCGTGGGCTCGACCTCGCCCGCGTCCAGATCCTTGATGTCTTCGTCGACTTCCTTCGCGATTTCCGCGTCGGGGGGCGGCGCGGCGGCGTCGCCCTCGGCGACTTTGCTCTCTGGGATCTTCGTCGGGTCGTCTTCGGCGTCCGGAGACGGCGCGGAGGCGGCCTCCATGCGCTTGATGGCTTCAGGCTTGATCTGCCACATGTCCGGCAGCTTGGGCTTCATCTTCTTGCCGCCGAGCTTCAGCAGCGGCAGCTCGTCCATCACCGGCTTGACCGCGATGGGTAGCTCCTTGGAAGCTGGCTCCGCCTTGGCTTTGCCCGCCTGGAGCTCGAGGTGCAGATAGCGCGCCCCAACCGGTGAGCCGACGCAAATCACCGCGGAAATAACCATTCCGAGGGCTAGCTCACCGGTTGTGAAGTCGGACCACGCCATAGGAACTCGCGACTACTTGGACGGCTTAGGGGCAGGAGTGGATTCATCCACTTCTTCCAGCTCCGGTTGAACCAACAAATTCAAGGAGGTAACCCCGCTCGCACGGGCCGCCGCGACCACCTTCGCGACCACGCCGTAGCGCGCATCCTTGTCGGCGCGGATGTAGAGTTCTCGCTCCTTCTGGACGCGTACGCTGTCGAGCAACACCGTGTCGATGGTATCGGTGACGTCCTTGTCAGCGAACATGATGCGCTCCTCCTTGGTCACGGTGACCAGGAGCCGCGAGTCTTTGACCGGGGTGTTCGCCGCCTGCACGTTGGGCAAGTCGATGCGCAGCCCGGTGGTGAGCAATGGCGCGGTGACCATGAACACCACCAAGAGCACCAACATGACGTCGACGAACGGCGTGATGTTGATGTCGGTGAAGCCACCGCGACGTCGGCCCCTCCGGCCGCCTCCTCCAACTTTCGCTCCCATAGGCTCTCAGCGACCGATCCCTTGGATGGTTGGTGCGCCTTGGGTGTGCTCCGGCGGATTGCCTTCGGCGCGTCGGACCAGGGGAACTGCGGAGGTTGGGCCCGCTGGGTTGCCGGCGATGATTTCGACCCAGCCATCACAGGAGGCTTCTAGCTCCTCGAGCAAGTCGCCGACGCGGCGGTCGATGTAGTTGTAGGCGATGGTTGCAGGGATCGCCGCGAAGAGGCCGACCGCAGTCGCGATCAGCGCCTCACCAATCGCGGGCGCGACCACCGGCAACGAAGCGCTCTTCTCCTTACCGATCAGGATGAAGGCCTCCATGATGCCCCACACCGTGCCAAACAGCCCGACGAAGGGCGCAGCCGAGGCGATGCTCGCGAGCGTCGGCAAGAGGCTCGACGCCTTGGCTTGCTCATTGACGATCGCGCGCTTGGCGACGGCCTGCAGCAGGTCGCTGTTGAGCCCCGGCTGATGGTGTCGCTTACCGAGTTCCATCACGACGCGGCCACCGGGAGAGTGGCGATGCTCGATGCTGGCGCTGATCAAGTCGGAGGCGTTGTGGATGTTCTCCGTCGCGCGCTCGAACGCCAGGTTCGAGGAGCGCAGGCGCATCAGCTGCAAGAACTTCACGACGACGATGAACCACACCGCCGCAGCCGCGAGCAGCAGCGCAAGGAGCACCACCAGCACGACGCCCTTCGAGTGCGTGGCGAGGGAGATCGGGTTCAGATCGGCTTCGGCGAGGAACAGCATGGGATGGTGGGCCTTACGACTGGTTGGCGCGTTGGTCTAGTTGGAGCCTGGGCTCCGCGGTGAGGGTTGATTCCGTGAGGATTGAGGCCTCGACACGCAGAATGGCTGATCGACTCAATCGACCAGCCACTCCGTGCCGTGCGGACCTCGGGACTACTCCGCGACCATGACGTCGACGCGGCGATCTTCGAAGTAGCTCGCCTCGTCGGTGCCGGTGGCGTCCAGCTCACCGCGAGAGCTGGTCTTGACCTTGTCCTTGCCGAGCCCGCGCTGGTTCAGCGCCGACTTGACGTTCTCTGCGCGACGGCCCCCGAGCACCATGTTATACTCTTCGTCTCCGCGAGGATCTGCGTGACCCACCAGCTGCATCACCTTGTCCTTCAGCGGGCCAGTGGCGAAGCAGTCAGCCAGCTTCTTCAAGACCGCTTCGTCTTGTGGCCGGATGTTCGCCGAGTTGTAGGCAAAGTGCGCGTCGGAGTCGCTGATGCCGCAAGCCTTCTTGATCTCATCGGAGATGTTGATCTGGCTCTTCTTGGGGTCGTCGTCCGGGTCGTCCGCTGGCAGCGCGTCACCCGCTGGCTGAGTGGCGGTTGCGACGGCATCGGTGCCCCCGGTGGGTGCGGCGGGTGGCTCCTTTGGATCGGAACCACAGGCGAGTAGTAGGGCGGCGGGCAGCAGCGTGCTCAGCAGATGGAATTTCTTCATGCGACCTCCTGACGGATTGCTCCGGATTCGGCGGGTTGTTGGATATCTCGGGGAGTTGCGAGTTGCCACGCGGCTATCGAGGCCCGCGCCGGAACAGCTGCGTGCTCGATACAGACCGCGGGAGCGGGGACGGCCTTACAGTCGATTCGATGCTCTGGCCAAGACTCGCGAGCGCCTTTGCTTAGCGCTTCGCGGGGAGCATGTCTTCCAACCCAAACTTTGAAAAGCCCCCACAATTGGGGCCAACTGTGCGGGTTCAAGTCCCACTGGAAAGACTTCGCGCGCATTGCAGCAGCAAAGGAATCCGCGGGGAGAGCCGGGACGATTCGCCCCTGACCCGAGCAGATCTCCACGCGCAAACGAGTCATTCTTGCCCCGATTCTGCTCGTCCGAACGCACGACCCAGCACGGGCGCAGGGCTCTGGGGCTCAAAATTGCTCGTGGCCACGAGCTTGTTTGGGGGGAGGTGCGGTGCTGCACGCCTGACCTCACCCCCAAACCGATGGGCGAGTTCAGCGGGTGCACCAGCTGATGGCTCGGCTCTCGCTCGTCCCCGGGAACGACGCCGCTCTCACGCGCCCCGGGTTTGACCTGCAGCTCGCTGACCAGGGTCGACACCAGGACCACGGGCGAGCGAGTAGGTCACTCAGCTGCGCGCGGTGCGTTCGCCGAGCGCTCGAAGCGTCGGAGTTCGTTGTCGCGTTTTACGCCCCGCTTCGAAACCGCGCGGAAACGAGCCTGCTGCGGTGGAGGCTGCTGGAACGTCTGCTCAGCTCTTGCACCAGCTGATGGCCTGGCTCTCGTTGTGGGTGACGAGAGTCTCGAGGCCACTCTCACGCGCCATGCGCTTTACCTGGAGCTCACCGACGGTGGTGCTGACCAGTACGACCACGCGGGGAAAGATCGAGCGGAGCTTCGTACGCAGGTCGTTCGTGGAGCTCTCGAAGGCGTCGGAGTTGTTGCCGGGCGCATTCCGCATATCCAGGATCAGCGCCCACTGGCGGTGGGTGTCGCTGAGCTGGGTCATCGCGTTCGCATAGGTGGAGAAGAGCGCCGAGACTTCCGCGCGCTCGGGAGAGCGACGCACCCAGACGATGTGCTCCAAGGGATCTTCTTCGATGGTGACGAGGGAGTTCTCGAAGACGACACGCCGCATGATGTTTCTGGATAGGGCTCGGCCGGTCGGCAGTCCAGTGGAGTTTGCGTGACGCGCCCAGCTTCCTGCAGATTCAGTCAAAGGCCACAGCCATGCTGCCTTCGCGGCGGAAACGCGAGCTTGCGTCAGAGCTGCCTGGGCCCCAGGCGCGCCCCGGGCGGGTCTGACCAACTGCTTCTAACCACACGGAAAAGGCAGCTTCGCGCGCGCCGGGGCCGCCCCTGCTGGCTCAAGAGTTGTTTAGCCAGTGAAGCAAGTATGCGGTGGCCACCACGAACAGCACGCTGATGACGACTGCGATCAGCCGGGGCGCCTTGCTCGGATCCGAACGCGGCTCGTGCTGCAGCGACGCCATGGCGAGGATCGCGACTCCTCCGAGGCGCTTCTCGGCGCTGGCACCTCGCTCGTGATCGCCCGTCATGCCTTTGTAGCGCGCGGCGGCTTCAGGCAGCTGCTGGGTGTCCTGGCAGTGGGTCAGGAACGCGCCGTGCACGGCGTCGTCGTCCCAATTATCCAGGACCTTTTTCCACAGCGCTTCCAGGATCGGGTCACTCATCGGCGGGCTCAGACGGGCCCAGTGTAGCTGATGCAGGGCGGCTGTCGGTGAGACTCGTCGGCGTGATACCGTTGCTCGCTCCGATGTCAGACAACCCATACGCAGCACCTCAATTCCCTGGAGATTTGCCGCCTGGGGCGGGGGGTCCGATAGGTCCGGCCGCGCCGTGGGAACCGACCGAAGTGCTGGGTATTGCGTGGGCAATTTTCAAACAGCACTGGGTGGTGTTGTTCTTCGCGCACTTGCTGAGCTTCATATTTCAAATGGTGCCTAGCTTCATCGGCGGGATGGTGGAGGGTGCGATGGAGATCGCACCCCAGAGCGTCGAGCACTACGCGATTCAGCTCGTAGCGAACGTGGCGTCGAGCATCATTCAGGCTTTCTTTTCCGTGGGGTTAATACGCATCGCGCTGCAAGCGGCGCGTGGGGAGACGCCCGACTTTGGGAAGCTGTTCGGCGGTTTCGACCGCTTTCTACCTATCTTGGCCATCGCGTTCATCACGGGGATCCCCAAGACCATCGGTTTCTTGCTGCTGATCGTGCCCGGAGTGATCCTGGCGTGTGGCTGGATGTTCTCCGAGTGGCTGGTGGTTGACCGTGACACGCCAGCGATGCAAGCGATCGGGGATTCCTGGAGGCTAACCGACGGGCACAAGATGAACCTGTTCGTGTTTGGTCTGCTGTCGATTCTCATATTCGTCGTGGGTTGCTTCGCCTGCTACTTCGGCATTGCCGCGGCCCAAGCCATCGCGACGGTTGGCGCGGCCATCATCTACCTGCGCCTCACCGGGCAGCAGCGAGGCGCACCCCCGATGTTTGGCACCTGACGCCGCAGATCCCGGGACCGCGCGGTAACGCTTGGTGACTGGACCCCCCCTTGGGCAGCGTTTCGAAGCTCCTTTCGTGCTAGCGTTGGCGCCGTCCGATGGATGTCGACAACCCCTACGCGGCTTCTGAGTTCGAGGAACTCCCACCGGTCGGACCAGCCCAGGGCAACTCCGCGGCGTTGCCCTGGAATCCGACGGAGATCTTCGGCATCGCCTGGGATCGCTTCAAAGAGCACTGGATCGTGCTCTTCCTCGCGGTGCTGCTCGCTGAGTTCCTCGGCAATGTCCCCGAGTGGCTTGCTCAGTTCATTCAGATGTACGGCGGTCTCGAGCTGCACTCGGAGGTGTCACTGGCGATCGCTTATGGCGCCAGCTTTCTAGGGTGGCTCGTCGACTGCCTCATGGCGGTCGGGCTCGCTCGGATGTTCCTTCAGGCTGCCCGCGGGGAGACGTCCCCTGAGTTTGGGATGCTGTTCAGCGGCTTCGACCGCGTGCTGCCCATGCTGGCGTGCCTCCTCATCGCGCAGCTCGCGATCGGGTTGGGGCTGGTGTTGCTGATCGTCCCCGGCGTCTTCTTTGCGTGCGTGTTCTTCATCGCGGACTTTCTGGTGGTTGACCAGCAGCTCGGCCCGTTGCGCGCCCTCAGGACTTCATGGGGGCTCACGAAGGGTCACCGCCTGAACATCGTGGTCTTGGGGATCTTCGGCATCCTCGCCAGCCTGGTTGGTGTGCTGGCTTGTCTGATTGGCGTCTTCGCCGCTCAAGCGCTGTTCGGCGTGTGCTCTGCCCTGGTCTACCTGCGGTTGATAGGGGAACAGACCCGTGGCGTCAGGGTTTGGCACTCCTGGGAGTAATGTTGCCGCGCGGCAATAAACGGCGGCGCTAGCCGCGCTTCAGTTCGCGCAGCAGGGCCTGGGTCAGCTTGAAATACTCGGCGCGCTCGTAGGGCTCGTTCAGGATGTGGAAGTCCTTGCCGCTGAGGCCCACGCAGCCGAAGCAGTAGCTGCAGCCCGAGAGCCCGACGCAGCGCACCAAGTAGGAGCTCGAGCTGCAGTCCTCGGACAGCTGGCAGTGATGGCAACCGATCAGGTTCTGGGCGTCGTGACAGTGGGAGCAGTCGGTCAGCCGCTTGCTGCGCACGCAGTAGGAGGAGCGAGTCAGACTCTCCGAGTCGCGGCAGAAGGTGCAGGAGTGACAGCCGACGCATCCGCTGCATTCGACGCATGCGAAGTTGTCCCGCCGCGCGCGGCCTGCTTGCAGCAAGTCACGGTAAGCGCGTTCGAAGTCCCCGAGCTTCACGAAGCTATCGTTAGTACGGCTGCACGCGCACCGCGAGTGCGAAGCTGCTGGTCCGCTAGCGAATGGACCGACGCAGCTCGGCGGCGGCATCGCGCGTCGTGTCTTCGTCGGCATACTCTTCGAGGCGCCGCAGCCGCTGCACTAGCACCGGCTTCTTGATCGGCATCGCATGCTCGAGGAGCGCCGTCATGTTCGAGATCGCCTCACGAGCGCGGTCTTCCCGAACGTGCTCCAGGAGCTGAAGCTGTACTTCCTGCTCAATCGGGAGCTCGAAGCCGGCTTCGACGTAGACGTCCACGGCTCTGGAAATCGCGCTCCGACCTTCGGAGAGCAAGATCCGCTCGAGCAGGCGCTCCCGCTCCGCCTCGCGCGCGTCGAACTCACCTACGGTGCGCTGAACGATGCGCGCGGCGCTGCGGTCTTTCACCACTGCCTCGCGGCGGCGCTTCGGCTGCTCCGTGGCATCCTCCGTGCTGCCGTTCTTCTGCGGCTTGGGTGCTGCAGAGGCCGCGATCGCCCGAGATTTGGGCTTCGCTAGCAGAGGTGAGTTGGGACGTCGTGCAACGATCAAGAGCGGCTCCGCCGCGGCGCGTTGCGTGTTTCGTCCCTTGTTGCGACGCCGCCGGCGACCGCCGGGTGCGTTGTGGCGTTGTCCTTCCATCATGCTTTATTCCGTATTTCGCGAATGATTCGCTGGTTCGCGGCTGATTAGCTGCTTGCTTCGCGTGTCGGCGCGGGCATCGCGCCATCCTTCCAGTGAGCTTCTGTCGCTTTTCCGCGAGGTCTCTCGTTGGAGGCCGCGACCAAGCGCTTCGCTCGGTTTCGCGGCGGAACCCGCGCGGATTGATCTGGTCAGGGACGCTTCCAGTTTTGTGGTTTCGCCGCGCTCAAGCGTGATTCAGCGGCATCCTGCGAATGCGCCGTGCGGCGCGCTCTGTAATCGTCGCGCTCTGCGGCGCGCTCTGTGTGGTTGGCGCTCAATGGGCGCGATCGTGGCTTGCTCACGGCGCGAAGATTGAGTCTTCGCGGTTCGAATCCCCACCCCTCGGAGAGTCGACTCAGCAACGTTTGTGTGGGTGTTGCTAGCTTCGTTTACGAAAAAGTCGTTGGCTCGAAAGCGACCGAGTTGCTCCGTGTTGCTAATGGCTGAGCAAGCCAGTCGTTGCGACTGCTGTCCCTGTAAGGACCGAGTGCGGGTCTCTAGGACCGAGTTTCTGTGTGCGGGAGCAGCTGAGGCGACCGACCCGGCGCGTCGTTTGGGGCTTCGCCGCGTCAGAAGGTACAGCTGGATTGGGAACTCCACCCACCAGAAGCCTGACCCCAAGGGCTTAGCACACGATTTTGGTAGTGGTCGAGGTCAAGCAAGCAGACGGCGAACAAATCAGGTGAGCCAGGCATCCAGTAGGCGAGAAAGCGACTTCGCAGTTCTGTCGTTGGCTTGCTGGTTGTTGGCCTTGCCCCGTAGTTGTGCTGTTCCTTGCTTTCGTTTCCTTCCACTGCCGCGAACCATGCGCTCTCTGATCGACGAATTCCTGCGGGCAGCCCAGCCTGGGTCAGTCAACCCACGCAGCGTAGCGGTGGCTATGCTCATGAGTTGCCTGGTTCCAGGGTGTGGTGGCCCAGCGCCCGCAGCGACCGTTCCCGCCCCTCCGAGCTCGGCTCAGGCCCCGGAGCCCCCTAAAGCCACCATCGACTTGCTGGCAGAGGACTGGGGTGAGGTCGAGTCGCCGGACTATCCGTTGGTCGTTCGGGTGCCCCAGGCACGTGCTTGGGAGGTGGATCAGGGGGACCGCAACTGGCTAACGCTGACCCACACGCGCAGCAGTTCGTCCGTGCGGATTCGGACCTGGCGTGCTGGTCGCAGGGCGCGCCCCGTTGACTGTCGGGAGCAGGCTTCGCTGTGGGTTCCGGCAATTCGCGAGCTGACGGAAGATCAGCGTGTCGCGGAGCACAGTCTCACGGTGCCCGAAGGCTTCATCACCCACATCGAGCTATTCGCGGTGCCGCTCAGCGCCCCGGAAGAGCTGCTGGAGGTTGAGGGCCGGGTGCTTGCTTTCGGCGCCGCCCCAACCCGGTGCTTTGCGGTGCTTTTCGAGACCCGTGCGCGGGGGACCGGTGCCGACCGGGTGGTGGCGGAGCGCCTGGGCTTGTGGGCGGACGAGGCGCTGCCTCACCTGCGTATGCGAGGGATCGCCGACCGGGTGCGCCCGGAGCCGATTGAGCCGCGGCGCGGTATGCCCGCGCCTTAGCTCAATTGCCGTAGGGAAAGGCTCCTACTGCGCGGGTTGCTGCGGGATCCAGCCTGATGGGATCCCCGAAGGCAACGTGGACGGAATGGCGGACGGGAGCCCCGAAGGTAGCCCCGCGGGCATGCCCGGTTGGCCAGGTGCAGGCTGTGCGGGCTGGCCTGGCTGAGCGGGCGCCGGCTGACCGGGCGCCGGCTGGGCCGGAGGTGGTGTCTGCGCTTGGGGTTGCGCGGGTGGTGGCGCCTGTTGTCCAGGGGGTGGGGGCGGAGGCGGTGCGCCTTGTTGACTGGGGCTGGAGTTCTTGATGACGCAACCAGCGAGCGTGCCGACAGAGAGAAAGCCCAACACCATCCATACGCGAGCAGTCATGACGCCATCTTACGCGATTCCGAGCGCGCTCTACCCACGCGGCTCGGGCTAGCTAGTGGAACTCCGCGAGAAGCTTCCGGATTTCATCGCGATCCCCGCGTCCCAACTGACCGACGGTGACCAAGCCACCCTGCTCTGGGTCGAAGTTCGTACGGGCGGCAGCACGGATCTGCTTGAGGCTCACCGCCTCGAGCGTGGCCTGGCGTGAGGCCAGCGGGTTGGGGGCCAGCGCTCCTTGAGTCAGCAGGTCGAAGCCGAGTACCTCGGCGAGGTCTTCGGCTGACTCGGCGCTCGCCGCGAGTTGCCAACCGTGCCTGCGCTTCGCCAGCTCGAGTTCCTCAGCGCTGGGACCGCGGGTGCGTAGCTCCGAGACCAAGGCGAGTAGCTCTCTCACCACCACCCGCAGCTTCTTGTGTTCGGTGTCCGCTGCGAGGTCGAGGATACCGGCGCCTTTGTAGCCCTCGTATTGTGCGGAGACTTCGTAGCAGAGGCCAAGCTCATCGCAGAGTCGAGCGTACAGCCGTGTCGACATCCCGTCGTCCAGGGTGCGCAGCAAGAGCTGCGTTGCTGGCTCGAGCTTGTGTCTCGCGGATACCCCACGGAAACAGAGTCGGATGCTCGTCTGGCTGATTTCGTACGGTACGTGGAGCCACGGCTTGACCGGGAGCGCCGGAACTGGCGGTGCCTCGAGCGCCGTGCCCGGGTTCAAGTCGCGAAATGAACGCTCCAGCGCATCCAGCATGCGGCCCGGCGGGAGGGCGCTCACGACGCCGACGACGCTGTTCCGTGCGGTATAGTGGCGAGCATGATGGCGCCGCAGCGCGCGCGCATCGAAACGTTCGAGGCTGGCGAGCCTGCCGGTGATGGAGAGCCCATGGGCGTGGTCACCGAACACGAGTCGCTTCACCAGATTGTCCGGTTCCACCTGACGATGTCGGGCGTCGAGCTCTTCGAGCAGCTCTTCACGCACGATACCGCGCTCGATTTCGATGCTCTCGGCGTCGTCTTCACCCAGGCGCGGGCGCTGGAACGCTTCCGCGAAGATCGGGATCAGCGATGCCAGGTTCGCGTTTGGAGCTGACAGGCTGAGCACGCCATGATCGGCGTAGGTCATGGCGTCCAGGTAGCCGCCCTGACGCTCGATAGCGCTCACCAACGCGTGCGCCGTGGGGTACGTCTGCGTGCCCCGATACAGCATGTGCTCGAGGAAGTGCGAGAGGCCGTGGGTCGCGCGGGTCTCGAACTGCGGACCGACATTCAGCTGCGCAGTTACGATCGCTCGCTGCACGTGGGGCAGCCGAACCGCGAACACGCGAAGACCGTTCGCGAGCTCGCGGGTGTGAACCTTCAGGCGCTGGAGTGCGGCGTCCATCAGAGGAGCCGGAGCGGGGCTCAGCCCTCGTCGTCTCCCTTGTCGTCCTTCTTGTCGGAAGCGACCAAGGTCTTGTTCGTGTCGATCAGACCTTCGGCGTTCTTCTTCAGGCGCTCGACGTAGATGCGCAGCGCCTCTTGCTCTTTGGCCTGCCGCATGCGCTCGCTGTACTCGAACTTCTCCTTCTCCAAGTCAGCCTTGGTTGGGAGCGTCTTTTCCTTGAGCTGCAGCACGGCGAAGCCGCCTTGGAGCTTGATCAAGTTCGGGTGAACGGTGTCGGGCTTGTCCAGCTTGAAGGCCAGGTCTGCGATATCCTCTGTGGCATCGCGCAGCGGGCGGCTGCCTTGAGCGAACGCGGCGGTGATGTTGAGCTTCGGACGATTCGGGTCGGTGAGTGCCTTCGACTCTTCACCTTCCTTCAGCTTCTTGTCGCCGAGCGCGTACTCAGAGGCGATGCGATCGGCGGCTTCTCCCAGGCCTTCTCCACCTTTGGCGGCCTCGAGCAGCTTGTCCGCGATTTCCTTGGTGAGCTTCTCAGTGACATCCACTGCCATCAAGGCGCGGGCTAGCTCACGCTTGCCCACCTTCGCGATGTCCGCTTGCGCGAGGCGACG
>JBFXBK010000042.1:0-11954 GCA_050183255.1 Polyangiaceae bacterium
GGCCCGGCCGCAGTCCCGGCGTTCGTTTCCTCGTGGCAATCTCTAAGCTTCTGGAGACCGAACGTTCGTGACCGAATGCCTTGCTCGCGCCTTCGCTCCCCCACCCACCAGCAGAGTTCCCCAGCATGAGGCCAGGATAGCGGCTCGAGGGTGCCGCCCGCGTGGTTTTCGACCTCGGCCGTGAGCTTTTTGTGTAGCCAGCCCGCGGGGCGAAGAGGAAGCCGTTGGAGCCGCCATCACCGTTGTCCCTGGGTCGATTGGCGGAGATCGAAACCCACTGCCGATCCCCACTGCCGATCCCCACTGCTGATCCCCGCTGCCGATCCCCCCTGCTGATCCCCGCTCCTGATCCCCGCCCTCACGGGGGCGTCTCGAGCCGAGAATCGCCAGCTCAGGGCTCGCGATAGAAGCGCGGCACCCGACGGGAGACGGCGGTCAGCACCTCCCAGGGGATCGTGCCGAGGTGCTGAGCAATTTCCGCAGCAGAAATACAGTCTTCCCCGAGGAGGCCCTTTTGCGGGCCCATCAGCACGGCTTCGTCACCGAGCTCGACGCCTGCTATCTCCGTCACGTCGATCATGGTCATGTCCATGCTGACCACGCCGACGATGGGCGCGCGCTTGCCACGCACCAAGACATGACCCTTGTTGGAGAGGCCGCGGCTCAGGCCGTCGGCATACCCCATCGGTACGGTCGCGATGCGACTCTCGCGCGTCGCCTTCCAAGTCCAGCCGTAGCCCACGCCTTGCCCCGCGGAAAGCTCGCGAACGCTGATCAGCTCGCTCTTGACCGACATCACCGGCCGCAGCTCAGGGCAAGCGACCTGGCCTGGCGCAACACCAAACAGCGCGATACCCGGGCGCACGATGTCGAGACAGCTCGGCGCGTGGGACAACAGCGCGGCGCTGTTCGCGGCATGACGAACCTCGGGCACCAGGCCCAGGCTCGCAAGCTCCTGGCTCGCGCCGTCAAACAGCGCGAGCTGAGCCGCGATGGATTCCGGATCGCCGGAGTCAGCGCAGGCGAAATGCGTCATCAAGCCGTGCAGCTTGAGTTCGGGGCGCAGGCTCAAGACTTCGGCAATTTTCCGCACGTCTTTTGGCAGGGCGCCGAGGCGGGCCATGCCAGTATCCACCTTCAGGTGCACGCGGGCGGCTTCACTCCCCGTGAAACGCACCTCTTCTGCGAGCGCTTCAACCTGATCCAAGTCACTGACGACGGGGATCAAGTCGTGACGCAAGAGCTCACCGTGGGCGCGGCCGTAGTAGCCGCCCATCACCAGAATCGGCAGCTTGATCCCCGCTTCGCGCAGCTCCACGCCCTCTTCCAACAGCGCGACGCAGATGCCTTTGACGCCGGCGCGCTCCAGGGTGCGAGCGATCGCCTTCGAACCATGACCGTAGCCATCCGCCTTGAGCACAGCCCACACCTGGGAGTTGCCAGCGTGGCGCTGCACGACTCGCAGGTTGTGGCGTAGGTTCGCTAGGTTCACCTCCGCGCGCGTCGGGCGCACGCTATCGGCCGGGAGCGCGCGCTTCGGGCGCAGCACTCGCGGGAGCGGAGTGGCCAAGGCGGAGCTCATCGAACCGAGGAGGGGATGTTCAACGTTCATCGAGGGTCTCTAATCCGGTACAGCCACGCCACGAAAGCGGCAACAAAACGCCGCTATTCGCGACGAATCAGTCAGGCAATGTAGGCGACTTCTATTTCTTTGCGGGAGGGTCGCCCGCATCTGGCGCGGGCTGTTTCACACAACGCTCGCTGCAGTCTCGGTACTCCTCGACGCAGCGATCACACGCGCCCTCACACAAGGAGCGGCATGCGTTCAGCGCATCGGAGCATGCGGTTTGACAGGTTTGAGGGGCATCGACCGGCTCACTGGCGCTGCCGGCAGGCACGATCGAAGGCGGCGCAACCGTGGTGTCGGCGGGGAGTTCGAAGGCACCGCTGCGAGTGGGCGTACCGCCAATCAGCAGCGTGGGCCGGCTGATATCACCGTTTCGCAGCGCGAGCACGCGACGCTCGGCATATTCGAGGCGGTCCCGCGACTGCTCCGAAGAGTAGGTCTCAAGCCATTCTTGCCAGCAAAACAGCCGATGGGTCGGCGCGGACTGCGGCTCGAGATCGAGGCGATAACAGTGCTCGAAGCGCACTTCACTCTCGTAGATCGACTCGAACGACGCACCACACCCGCTCAGCGCTCCCGCCGCGAGCAGTCCGCCGCCCATCGGCAGCACGACGCCAAACAACCGCCGGAGCTCACGCATCACCCGCCCATCGTGGCGACTTTCGAAGCCGCCCGCAAGCACCAGCGCCGACGTATGTTTGTTAATGTTTTTCAATAGTTGTCCTCACCCCCAACAAATCGAACAAGGCTATTGGGGGGGAGGTCCGGTGCTCCGCAGCTCAAACCTGCATCCCCGCCGGCTCGAGCGAGCGCGGTTCCATCTGCCCAGCCAGGCACGAAGTGCTATGCCCGCGGCCCATGTTTACGGGCCTCGTCGAAGCCGTTGGCAGCCTGAAGCGTCGTGAGCGCCGTGGTCCTGGCTTCGAGCTGTGGATCGAGGCGCCGTTCATGGACTACGAAGCAGGCGAGTCGATCGCGGTCTCTGGTGCGTGCCTGACCGTCACGCATTTCCAGTTGCCGAGAGGCGGTGCACCTGGCGGCTTCGCAGCTGACGTCAGCCAAGAAACCGTCGACAAGACGAGCCTCGGCGATGTCCCCCTTGGAGGCAGCGTCAACCTCGAGCGCAGCCTGCAGCTCGGAGGTCGCCTCGGCGGCCACCTGGTGAGCGGCCACGTGGATGGCTTGGCGAAGCTCGAGAGCAAGGCAGCCGCCGGTGAGTCGATCGCCCACGTGTTCTCCGCTCCGGCTGGGCTGATGCCGCTGATCGCCGCCAAAGGCTCGGTCACCCTGGACGGCGTGTCACTCACCGTCAATCGTCTAGTCCCCGAATCGAATCCCCACGGATTCGAAGTGATGCTGATCCCGCACACGCTGAGCGTCACGACCCTGGGCAAGCTGTCCCCCGGCAGCGAAGTGAACCTGGAAGTGGACCTGCTGGCTCGCTACGTGGTGCGCTACCTAGAGGCGGGCGCCGCTGCGGGGCACACCGCAGCACAACGCGGAGTCAGCAAAGACGAATCGAGCCTGCTTCAGACTTTGCAACGCGCAGGGCTCAAGCTCTAGGCCCCGATCAATTTCCCCAAGGATACACTGTGGCTCCCGACTCACCCTCCCCAGCAAGCTTGCGCGAACAACGCGCCGCGCTCGAGCGCACCGGCAAGGCCATCGAAGCCTTGCGCGCCGGTAAACAAATCATCTTGGTCGACGAACAGGCTCACGGCACCGCAGGCGTGCTGCTGCAAGCCGCAGATCAAACGACGCCCGACGATATCAACTTCATGGCCACCCATGGCCGCGGCCTGGTCTGCCTAGCGATGACCTCGGAGCAAATCGCAAGGCTCGAGCTGCCGATGATGCAGCGTCCGAAGATCGACGACTCCCCGGGTGCGTTCACCGTGAGCATCGAAGCCGCGATCGGTGTTACCACGGGGATCAGCGCAGCGGATCGCGCGCGCACCGTCTTGGCCGCCATCAACCCAGACGCGGAGGCCGGTGACGTCGTCACTCCGGGGCACGTCTTCCCGCTGCGGGCGCGGCCCGGCGGCGTGTTGCTCCGCAGCGGCAAGACTGAAGCCGCCGTCGATCTCGCGCGCCTGGCCGGTCGAGTTCCCGCAGGCGTGTTGTGCGACATCCTTGGGGACGACGGCAACCTCGCGTCCCTCGGGGAGCTCGAAGCCTTCGCACAGACGCACAGCCTGACACTGCTCTCGATCGCGGATCTGATCAGCTACCGGCTGCAGACCGAGCGGCTCATCCGCCGGGTCGACGAGCTGAGCGTGACCTTGGATCAAACCGCGAGTCAGTGGCGCGTGATCGTGTACGAAGCCAGCGTGGAAGGCCGCGAACTACTCGCGCTGGTCAAAGGCGATCCGACAGAGGCGAAGCAGCCGGTGCTGTGCCGCATGCACTCAGGGGCCTTGCTCGCTGACACCTTCGTCTCCACCCAGAGCGACGGCGGCAAGAACCTCGAAGAGGCCATCGCTGCCATCGAAGAAGCAGGGCTCGGCGTCGTCGTGTACCTCCCGCCGAAGAGCCGCTTGCGCGACGAGTTGCGCTCACTGAGGCGCACGCTTCAGCGCCAAAGCTCTCCGTACGCCACGGAAGCGCTCAAGGACGATCCAGCACCCCGCGGGATCCTGCGCGAGTACGGCCTCGGCGCACAGGTGCTGCGCGAGCTTGGCCTACGGCAGATCCGCTTGCTGACGAATAGCCCGCGCAAGATCGCTGGCATCAGCGGCTACGGCTTGGATATCACCGAGCGCGTTCCACTGCTATCCATGCACAACGAGCCCTGAGCTCCGCCAAACAACCCCAGAAGGTGACCCCCATGGCCTCCCGTTCCAAGACAGCCCCTGCCGCCAGCTCCAGCACGCCGACCCACGTCGAAGGTCAGCTGCAAGTCGCCTCGAGCGCGCGCTTTGCCATCGTCGCAGGGCGCTTCAACAGCTTCATCACCGAACAGCTGGTGCAAGGCGCGATCGACACGCTGGTCCGCCACGGCGCGGACGCAGGCAAGATCAGCGTGGTGAAGGTACCCGGCGCCTGGGAGATCCCGCTCGCGTGCAAGCGCATCGCCAAGGGCAAGAAGGTGGACGCCGTGATCGCGGTCGGCGCGGTGATCCGCGGGGGAACGCCCCACTTCGACTACGTCGCGGGTGAAGTCAGCAAGGGCGTCGCTCAAGCGTCGCTCGCGAGTGACATTCCGATCGCTTTTGGTGTGCTGACCACGGACAGCATCGAGCAGGCGATTGAACGCGCGGGCACCAAAGCGGGCAACAAGGGCGCCGAGGCAGCGCTTGCGGCCATCGAGATGGTGAGTCTGAGCGACGCGCTGTCCGCAGCAGGGCTGTAGTATGGGCGCACGTACCAGCGGCCGCGAAGCCGCGCTGCAAATGCTCTTCGCGCTCGAGATGAGCGGCGAGCCGCCGGACACGGTGACCCACCGCTTTTGGCGCGAGCTCCCCGGTGACGCCGAAGGTCGCGAGTACGCAGACGAGCTCTTGCGCGGCGTCGCCAAAGATCTCGAGGCGACCGACGAAGCGATCCGCCAAGCCAGCACCAACTGGCGCTTGGAGCGCATGGCACGCGTGGATCGCAACGTCTTGCGGCTAGGTGCTTGGGAGTTGATCCACATGGCTCACACTCCCCGCGCCGTGATCATCGACGAGGCCGTCGAGCTGGCAAAGCGCTACGGCACCAGCGACAGCGGCGCCTTCGTCAACGGCGTGCTCGATCGCATCGCGAGTGACCTCGGGCGCCGTGACGAGCCCCAGAGCTGAGCAGAGGCTCTAGTGGACCTGCGTTTCGTCGCTCCCAACTTGCGCCGTCTGGACCTGTCAGGCACCGAAGTGCTCGTGGCGGGCTTGATCAAGGGCGAGCGACCGCCACAAGGCGTAGCGGGGCTCGTCGACTGGAGACTTTCCGGGCGGATATCAAAGCTGATTTCCAGCGGCTTCGCCGATGGTGAGCTGGGCGACGTGCTGCTGATCCCAGGCAAGCCGAAGTTGCCCTTCGACAAGCTGGTGTTTTTCGGCGTTGGTGCAGCGAACGAGTTTGATGAGCGCGTGTATCGCCTGGTGCTGGAGAAGGTGCTCAAGACCTTGGAGGGTCTACGTGCGCGGCGCGCGGTGGTGGAACTGCCAGGCCGCAGCGCAGAGTTGATCACGGCGGAGCGCGCGGCGTCGCTGTTGCTCGACCTCACCGAAGCGCGCCTCGAGCACGACAGCTGGACCCTGGTGGAGTCCGCTGAAGGGCAGCGCTCGATTCAGAAGTTGCTGCTCCGGGACCGCAGGCGCCGCGAGTAGTCAAATGTCGCACCCGACAATTACCATGCGGTAATCTGGTCGACTCGCGTCTCATGCAGAGACGCGCACGAGACAGCTTGATACATCGAGCCGACGGACTGTTTCGGCGCTACGAGAAACTTCGCGCCTGAGTCGTCTACTTCTACCTGGAGTGGTCGCTGAAAGAGTGCGTCGCCCAGAGCTGAAGCGTAGGATGCTTGAACGCTTGGCGATGTCCCCTCATCCAAAGGCTCGAAACTGTTGAGATTCAACGCAGCGTGTCGAGGGAACATCCCGAGCCACGCCGGCGTATGACACGCGCCCGTGTCGGCTCCACACCGCCGCCACGATTCGTTGGTTCCAGCGCCCCTACTTTGCTGTGTTCGCGCCCCCGGCGCGATTTGGCTCGAATTCCCGGAGGTTCCCTGTGCGACTGTTGGCTGTCAGTTCTTGCGCTCTGTTGTTGCTCGGAAGCGTCGCTTGCTCGTCCGCTGATGGAGGTAGTTCTCACACGGGAACTCAAGACTCCGAGATCATCAACGGCAGCTTGGACACCACCAGGCAGGCCGTGGTCACCATCTTGGCCCAGGATGCGGCATGCAGCGGCACGATCGTCGCCAAGGATACGGCCCGTGGAATTGGCTACGTGCTGACCGCAGCACACTGCGTGGATTCCGCGCACCCGCCAGTCGAGGTGCGCCAAGGCAACGACTACGCCAATCCGGATCGGGTCTACGGCGTCATCAGCTACGCACAGCACCCAGCCTACGGCGGCGGCAACACCCAGAACGACGTGGGGATGATCCGCATCGCGGGCGTCGACGCGTCCACGCCAACGCTCGACATCGGCTTCAGCACCTCGGTGACCAACGGCATGGGCGTGATGAGCGTGGGCTACGGCGTCACGGGCACCGGCGGCAACAACACCCGCCGCTACAACATCACCAAGAACCTGAACGGAGTGAACTCCGCCATCATTCAGTACAGCCTGACCGGTGGCGGCATCTGCTCGGGCGACAGCGGTGGTCCGGTGCTCTCGCCAACCAGCGGCACCCAGCAGGTGATCGCTGTGCACTCTTCCGTGAGTAACGGCAACGGAGTGACTTGCTCCGGCACCGGCTACAGCGTCCGTGTCAGCTACCACGAGAGCTTCATCACGAGCTTCATCAACGAGCAGGTCGCGCAGACGTGTGACGTCTGCCAGCAGGTCGCACAGTCCGGCGCGTGCTCCAGCGCGATCGACGCCTGCATCAACGACAGCGCCTGCTACGCACTCGTAACCTGCTTCAACGGATGCAACGACAACGCTTGCTACCAGACCTGCGCCAACAACAACCCAGGTGGCGTCGCGCTGTACAACGCGATCATCGACTGCACCTGCACGACCTGCGCAACCGAGTGCGCTCAGGAGTGCGCTGGCCCCGCGTGCGGCTTCCAGTTCCAGGACGATACCTGCACGGCGTGTCACGAAGCCAACTGCTGTCAGGAAGGCGCCGATTGCGCCGACGACTCCGAGTGCACGACCTGCGTGACGGATCCAAACGCCAACGCCACCACCTGCGCGAACAACGCTGCGCTCAATGCGTGGGATAGCTGCTTGGCGACGAGCTGCGCCACCGAGTGCAACATCAACACGGGTGGCAGCGGAGGCACCGGCGGAACCGGCGGTAGCGCGGGAAGCGGCGGCAGCGCCGGCAGCGCAGGGAATGCTGGAACTGGCGGTGCAGGCGGAAGCGCCGGTACTGCGGGCAGCGCTGGTAGTGGTGTGGGTGGCAACGCAGGCACTGGCGCAGCCGGCAGCGGGGCGGGCGGCTCTGGTGCAGCCAGCCAGGGCGGCTCCAACGCAACCACCGGCGGATCGACCAACGGCGAGGGCACTTCGTCTGGCGCGACCTGCACGCTCTCAGTGGCGAACTCTGGTCACGGCTCGGGCACCGTGGGTGGGCTGATGCTCCTCGGGATGCTGGGCCTAGGCCTGCGTCGTCGCCGCCACGACTGACGGCCACCGCGCCGAACAAGATGCAGCCGCGCGGAAACATTCGCGCGGCTGCGACGCGTCTGATGCCATGGCTCAACGCGACTTGAGTAGGCAGAGCATTTCAAAGCCCGGCTTCTGGTAGGCCGCTGGGCGCCTCGGCAGGCGCAGCGGCTTCGGCGCTCGACCCGGGTGACGCCGCGCTTGGCGCTCGCCCGCGCGCCGCTGGAGTCGACGCCGTCGGGACTGGCAGCGCAGCTGGAGCTGGCAGCGCAGCTGGAGCGGGCAGCGCAGCTGGAGCGGGCAGCGCAGCTGGAACGGACAGCGCGTCCGGAACCGACAGCGCCGCTGGCGGTTCACAGCCGGCGCAACTCTCGATGCGCGCCTCGACGGAAATCGGGAGTGCGCTCGGGGCGGACCCCGCCGGCGGCGCTTCAGCGAGCCGGCCACCGACCATAGCGCCCGCGAGCGCCGCCAGGCTCAGACACCCAAAGGTGAAACCGGCGATTCCAAACACCATCCATCCAAGCGGCCGCTGGCGCTTCGCGCTTATTTTCCCTGCGGCTTTTATCTTGGGTTCGCCAGCGAACAGCATGATGCGTTTACTCAGCTCGGGGCGCGGTCGACGTTGTGCTAGTGGCGCGGGTTCGATGGCGATGTCCGCCAACGGCTCGATGGGAGCGGGTTGGCAGGAAGGCCGTGGAGGCGCAGGCAGGTGACCGCTTCGCCTCACAGCCTGCCGGGCTGGAACGGGAATCGAGTCCGGGGGACTGCCGAGCGCCAAGGTGCTCGCACCGGCGACCGGCCTCGCGGGTTCGGTTTCAGGCTTTGGGAGGGGCGGCGGCCGAGCTCCACGCGTCTGGGGCTCAGCACTCGGCGGGGGTCCTCCCAGCATGCGCTCGGTGCTCGGAGGCGAGCTGCGCGGCGAGAGACCGTGCGGTGGGAAGCTGAGCGGTGGCAGTGTCAGCGCAGGTTGCTCGAGCGTGTCGTCGTCGTACGGAGGAAGCAGGCGCGGCCGGCGGGTTGCTTCGACGGGAACCAGAGCCGGACGCGCTGGCGTCGGTGCGTCGCAATCTACGAGATCCGTGCGGCGCCCAGCAAGGGACCGCGTGGGCAGCATGGGTTCGGTTCGTTGGTCGAAGACGCTGTCGGAGCCTGACAGCGTAGCGTCCCGCGAATTGGGAGCACGATGGCGAGACGGCGGCGTCGACACGTCGCCCATGTCGGGGCGCCGCGTTGCCGAGTTGTGCAGTAATTGAACGCCGACGTTCGGAGGGCTGCGGTTCTTCCCTCTCCCCCCGAAAATACTCGCAAAATGTGCTGGTTAGATCCGCGCGGACTGTCGAGTCTCAGCAAACGAATAGCCGCATCACGAGCTGCTGCTCCGCACTAGTGAGGCGAATCTGTGGTTCGCTGAACAAACGTTGCAGCGCACTACGGAGACAGGACACTAGCGCGGAGCTGGGCGGTTCGACGGCGGAGGAGCGGGCTTGGCTGACGGCGACACTGTAGACGCTTGATTCTCCGCCGCGGGGATGACGGGGGGCAGCGAGAGCGGCTTGGCTGCGACAGGAGGCAGCGCGGTGTCGAAGGGACGCAGAATCACTCCGCCCAGCACGTTGTTGCCGTTCTTGAGCCGATCGTACTCGACGCTGAACCCCTGGTAGTGCGCGATCTCGAAGGTACCGAACGCATTGGGCTCCGTGATCGTATCGACCCTGAGCGGCTTGCCCAGCGCTTCGTTCACGAGGCCACGGTACTGGCCCATGCTGATGTCTCTAATCAGCCTGCCGTTGAACACGCCGTAGACGCGCGGCCCGCCCTTGCGGTCCGGCGAGGACGGACGCTGGATGCGGTGGACGCGGATCTCGCTGACCTTGGCGTCGGTCAGCACGAAATCGATGGCTGCTGTGGTGATGCCGCAAAAGGTCGGGGACAGGTCCTGACACTTCATCTGCATCTGGCGTTCGATCGTCTCGACCGTCGCGCCAAATCGCACGGGGCCTGCACCCTTCCCCGGCTCGAGCAACAGGCGGGGCCCAACCGGGATTGCAAATTTCCCTGGGGCAACTTCAAAGCCCGTGAGTTCATTGCCCGGCGACTGCGTCAATGGGACCGCAGATGCGCTCGGTGCGGCGACGCTGGCTTTGGCGCTGGCCACCGGAGCGGACGGCTTGTCGTTGTCGCAAGCAGTGCTGAGCAAACTCGCGGTTAAACCAAGGCAGGTAAGAGTGCGGAACGCAGACACCTGCATGGCTTATCCCAGGCGACGGATCGACGCCAGCGCTGGCTACTCTTTGAAGCCCTGAGCGATCGGCATGCGACGCCCCATGCCGAAGGCCTTGCGGGTGATGATCAGGCCTGGCGCGGCCTGGCGCCGCTTGTACTCGTTGGTGCGAAGTAGCCACAGTACGCGGTCCACGCTGTCCGCATCGAGCCCGAGCGCCAGGATTTGCTCGCGACTCTTGCCCTGCTCCACGCTGAGCTCGAGGATGCGATCCAAGACGTCGTACTCCGGCAGCGAGTCTTGATCGAGCTGATTGGGGCGCAGCTCAGCCGACGGAGGCTTGGTGATGCTCGCGAGGGGGATTCGCTCCTCTACGCGGTTCACGTAGCGAGCCAGCCGATACACGAGCGTCTTTGGGACATCGTTGATCACCGCCAGGCCGCCGACCATGTCTCCATAGAGGGTGCAGTATCCCACGGCCACTTCGCTCTTGTTGCCCGTCGTCAGCACCAGGGCGCCCGAGCGATTGGAGAACGCCATCACGGTTGCCCCACGGATACGCGCCTGAATGTTCTCCAGCGTGACGTCCTTGGGAGACGGCGCCGCGAGACCATCCAGCTCAGGCTGCAACTGTCTGATATAGCTGGCAAATATCGGATCGATATCGACCAAATGAAACTCGATCCCCAGGTTTCGAGCCAGCGCGCGGGCGTCAGTGACAGAGCCCTCAGAGCTATAGCGCGTGGGCATGGCGACACCGATGACGTTCTCACGACCCAGAGCATCCGCCGCGATCACCGCAGTCAGCGCTGAGTCAATCCCGCCGCTCAAGCCCAGCACCGCGCGCTTGAAACCGCATTTCCGTGCGTAATCGCGCACGCCGAGCACCAACCCACCGTAGGCGAGCTCCTCCACAGAGCCGGTCTCATGCTCCACCTCGCCGGCCAGGCAAGCATCGAGATCGATGACCTCGAGGCACGTCTCGAAGGCGGGTACGCGATGGGAGACTTGGCCGCGGGCGTTGTAGATGGCGCTGCGTCCGTCGAAGATCAGCTCGTCGTTACCGCCAACTTGGTTGGCGATGATCACCGGCAAGCCGTGAGTCTTCGCGAGACTCGAAAAGACAGCGACCCGCTCTGCGACCTTGGGCACGGTGAATGGGCTCGCTGAGAGGTTCAGGACGTAGTCGGCGCGGTTCGCGTCCAGTCCAAGCAGCGGGTTCTGCCGATAGCGCCGCATCGGAAACTCGGACTCCGCCCACGCGTCTTCGCACACCGTGATCGCGAAGCGCTTGCCCTCGTGCTCAAGCACGCGAATGCGGTCTCCAGGCGCGAAGTAGCGCGCCTCATCGAAGACGTCGTAGGTCGGGAGCAAGCACTTGCGAGTTCGCAGCACCTCTTCGCCGCCGCGACACACCACCGCGTCATTGCCGAGCAGCCCTTGGGAATCGGATTCCGCGAGCCCACGCAGCTCGTCACCGGCACCGAGAGTGCCAAAAATCAGCGTCAGCTCCGGCGGAGCCTCAGCGATCAAGCGCCGGGTCGCCTGGGTCACCGCGCGGCGAAACGCGGGTCGGTCCAGCAAGTCGCGCGGCGGATAACCTGGCACCACCAACTCGGAAGCCAGCGCCAGGCTCGCGCCCTGATCCGCCGCGCGCCGAGCGTGCTCCAGCAGCTCAGTCACGTTGGCCTCCACCGCGCCCACTGTCGGGTTCATCTGGATCAGCCCAAGCTTCATGGCCGCATTCCTAACTCAGCTTGCAGCGAGGGCAACGATTCCCTACAAACTGCCGCTAATCTGCGGTTCCAGCCCGAGCCGAGCTCCCAGGCGTCTCCCCGCCTC